>NZ_CAJUBK010000036.1 GCF_910584465.1 uncultured Oscillibacter sp. | reverse complement strand
GTCAGAGGGCGCGCCGCCGCCGGACGGATCCGTCCGGCGGCGGGGGACGCAGAGGCCGGGGGGGCGCACGGCCCCCGGCCGGTCAGCCCGGCCGGGAGGCCGCTCCCGCCGCCGCGTCCCGGGCGTCCTTGCGGAACGCGCTGGGGGTCATGCCGGTGGCGGAGCGGAAGACCTTGGAGAAGTAGTTGTAGTCGCTGATGCCCACCGCCTCCCCGATGGCGGAGATGGGCAGGCTGCTCTGGAGCAGCAGCCGCTTGGCCGCGCCGATCCGGCGCTGGGCGATCAGGTGGGAGAGGGTGCGGCCGTCGGAGAGCTCCTTGGCCAGGGCGCAGAGCTTGGTCCGGCCGATGTGGAGCTCCTTGGAGATGGAGGCCAGGGACAGCTTCTCCATGTAGTGCTGGTCCAGGTACAGCTCCAGCTTCTGGAGGTCCGTCTGCTCGGTGGTCAGGATCATGCCCTTGAGCTGGATGTAGGAGGACAGGGCCTCCAGGGTCTCGGTATAGGCCAGGATCTCCTGCCGGGAATACTGGTGGAACTGGAAGAAGGCGTCCTTCAGCGCATCGGGGCCGTCGGGCCACCAGTCCAGGAGGGAGCGGGTGTTCTGCCACTGCTCCTCGATGGGGGAGTCGTCCAGGTAGCAGCCCACCGCCAGGTAGGCCAGGGGGTTCTTTTTGTCGTAGAGGGGCATGACGGCCTCGCAGATGCCGGCGTGGCAGCGGTAGAACTGGAAGCCCTTCTCCGCCGTGTAGTGCTGGATCTTGCAGCGGTCGCAGGCGACGCAGCGCTCGTGGCCCTCGGGCAGGTCGTTGATGGCCCGGCAGAAGGGCGGGTGCCCCCGGAAGAGGTTGATGTCCCGGCCCTCCGGGTCCAGGATATTGGAGGGCACCCCGGTGAGGATCTTCAGGTTGGCGATCAGCTTGCGCAGGCGCTCCTCGTCGAAGAGTATGTTCATCCGATGTATCGTCCCACGATGGCTTCCAGCTGGGACCAGCGCTCCTCCATGCCGCGCACCAGCTTGAACTGGGTGCGGCAGCGGTCCAGGTTCTGGCCTTCCCGGCTGATATGGAAATAGCGGTCGCCCTCCAGGTGGTCCGTCAGGAAGCGCATCCCGCACTCCAGGGTCATGAGCTTGGCCCCCCAGGGGAGGTACTCGATCTCCGTGTCCGTCAGCGCCCCGCCCACGCCCTCCAGGAAGGCGCCGGTGTAGGCGGCGAAGAGGTCCACGTCCAGGTCCACTTTGCTCAGGTCCCGCTCGTCCTCGGCGCTGTGGTTGGCGCCGAAGCGGATGGAGTCGCCGAAGTCGTAGAGCACCAGGCCCGGCATGACCGTGTCCAGGTCGATGATGCACACGCCCTCATGGGTCGCCTCGTCCATCAGGACGTTGTTCAGCTTCGTGTCGTTGTGGGTGACCCGGAGGGGGAGCTTCCCCGCCCGCAGGGCGTCCAGGGCCACGGAGCAGTCCGCCGCCCGCTCCATGGCGAAGGCGATCTCCGGCCCGCAGCCCTCCGCCCGGCCCAGGGGGTCCGCCTCCACGGCGGCCCGGAGCTTGGCTAGGCGGTCCTCCGTGTCGTGGAAGCGGGGGATGGTCTCGTGCAGCGTCTGCGCCGGGTACCCCTCCAGCAGCCGCTGGAAGCGGCCGAAGGCCCGGCCCGACGCGGCGAAGAGCTCCGGCGTGTCCGCCGACTGGAAGCAGGTCGTGTGCTCCACGAAGGGATAGACCCGCCACGCGCCGCCCTCGCTGTCGGTGAAATAGGGCTCGCCGTCCCGGGGGCGGAGGACCCGCATGGCCTCCCGGTCCCGGTCGCCGCCGGCGGCCTCGATCCGGCGGCCCAGGTACTCGGTGACGCCGATGATGTTCTCCATCAGCTCATCGGGGCGCTTGAAGGCGGCGGCGCTCATCCGCTGGAGGATGAAGCGGCGGCAGGAGAGGTCCTCCGGCTGGGTGTGGACCACGAAGGTGTCGTTGATATGGCCCTTGCCATAGCGCAGGGCGCCCACCACGGGGGCCCCGAAGTCGAAGGCGGCCAGGGCCTCCTGGAGCTTGTTTTCCGCGGCGCTCATGTCAGACCTCCCACAGCCGGTCCGGGTAGAGGCCGGCCTTCGTTTTCTCGGCGATGGCGCCCATCACGGTGGGCTTGTCCTCCCGGTAGGTGACGCCGTACCACTTGTCCTCGCTCCGCAGGACCTTGACCCGGGCCTTCCCCTCCTCGATGAGCTGGCTGACCACGCTGGGCAGGAAATACTCCGCCTTGGCGGGGTCCTCCGCCAGGGCCCTGTCCAGGAAGGCGGGCATCCGGGCCCAGGCCTCGTCCAGGAAGCTCCGGGTGAAGCCCCACATGTTCAGGGAGACGATGGTGTCCTCCGGCAGCTCGGTCCAGGTGGCGCCGCCGTCCTCGGTGTAGCGCAGGGGCGGGCCCTGGGCGATCTTGGTCCGCTCGGTGATCCGGGAGAGGTAGCGGTCCTCCGTCTCCTCGCAGACGCCCCGGGCCACGGTGCCGTTCTCGCTGACGGTGTTCTTGAGGAGGTAGCCGACCATGACGTATTCATACAGATCCCCGTCCTGGTGGGTGCTGAGGTAGTCGTAGATCTCCCGGTAAGCCTCCGGCCCGTAGTAGTCGTCGGCGTTGATCACGGCGAAGGGGCCGTCGACCACCGTCCGGGCGGCCAGGGCGGCGTGGGCGGTGCCCCAGGGCTTCTGCCGCTCCGCCGGGACGCGGTAGCCCTCCGGCAGGTCCTCTTTGAGCTGGTAGACATAGCGGACGTCCATGCACCGGGACACCCGGTCGCCGATGCAGGCTTTGAAGTCCGCCTCGATCTCCGGCTTGATGACGAAGACCACGGTCTTGAAGCCCGCCCGGCGGGCGTCATAGATGGAATAGTCGATGATGAGCTGGCCGTGGCCGCCTACGGGGTCCAGCTGCTTGAGCCCGCCGTAGCGGCTCCCCATGCCGGCGGCCATGATGACGAGGACAGGCTCGTTCATACGTTCCCTCCTTTGTAACCGTTGGGGTTCATGGACTGCCACTTCCAGGAGGAGGCGCACATCTCCTCGATGCCGAGCTCCGCCGTCCAGCCCAGCTCGTCCCGGGCCTTGGCGGGATCGGCGTAGCACTGGGCGATGTCGCCGGGGCGGCGGGGGTCGATGACGTAGGGCAGCGCGTGGCCGCAGGCCTTCTCATAGGCGCGGACCACGTCCAGGACGCTGTAGCCCTTGCCGGTGCCCAGGTTGCAGACGAAGAGGCCGCAGCCGCTCTTCAGCTTCTTCAGCGCGGCCACATGGCCCTTGGCGAGGTCGACGACGTGGATATAGTCCCGGACGCCGGTGCCGTCGGGGGTGTCGTAGTCGTTGCCATAGACGTGGACCTTCTCCAGCTGGCCCACGGCCACCTTGGCGATATAGGGCACGAGGTTGTTGGGGATGCCGTTGGGGTCCTCGCCGATGAGGCCGGAGGCGTGGGCCCCGATGGGGTTGAAATAGCGGAGCAGGGCCACGTTCAGCGTGGGATCGGCGGCGCAGTAGTCGGAGAGGATGCGCTCCTGGAAGAGCTTGGTGGTGCCGTAGGGGTTGGTGGTGCCGCCGGTGGGGAAGTCCTCCCGGATGGGCACGGTGGCGGGGTCGCCGTAGACCGTGGCGGAGGAGGAGAAGACGAAGTCCTTCACGCCGTGGGCCCGCATGGCCTGGAGGAGGTAGAGGGTGCTGATGAGGTTGTTGGAATAGTACTCCAGGGGTTTGGAGACGCTCTCGCCCACGGCCTTGAGCCCGGCGAAGTGCATGACGGAGTCGATGTCGGGCCGCTGGGCGAAGAGGGCCTCCACCTGCGCCATGTCGCAGAGCTCGGTCTTGACGAAGGGGACCTCCTTCCCCACGATCCGCTCCACCCGGCGGATGGCCTCCTCGCTGGAGTTGTAAAGGTTGTCCGCCACGATGACATCATAGCCTGCCTGGATGAGCTCCACGCAGGTGTGGCTCCCGATGTAGCCGGCGCCGCCGGCGACGAGGATAGACATAGGGACCGCTCCTTTCGATACATGAAGATCGACCGTTTTAGTGAAATATTTTCGAGATCTCTGCGCTTTATTGTAGGCCCGCTGGATGGAAATGGGAAGAGAGGATAGTCCTGATTATTAGGAATATCGTCCGGGCTACGGATCCTATTATACTATGGGGCGGGAGGGATGTCCAGCCGGGAAAGATTTTTTCATCCTGGGTGGAAACTTCGCCGCCGATGTGGTATAATCCTCTCTCACGGACTTGCGAGACGAAAAGGAGGGACCGCCATGCAGCGCCCCCTGGCGGATGAGATCCGCCCGAAGACATTGGACGAAGTCGTGGGCCAGAGGCACCTGCTGGCCCCCGGCGCGGTGCTCCGCCGCCTGATCGAGAGCGGGACCGAGGCCAACATGGTCTTCTACGGCCCCTCCGGCACCGGGAAGACCACCATCGCCAACATCGTGGCCGAGCGGACCCACAAGGCCCTCTACCGGCTCAACGCCACCACGGCCACCCTCCAGGACGTGAAGGACATCATCGCCGACGTGGGCACCCTGCTGGCCCCCGGCGGCGTGCTGCTGTACCTGGACGAGATCCAGTACTTCAACAAGAAGCAGCAGCAGAGCCTGCTGGAGTTCATGGAGAACGGCAAGCTGACCCTCATCGCCTCCACCACGGAGAACCCCTATTTCTATGTTTACGGCGCCCTCCTCAGCCGGAGCACGGTCTTCGAGTTCAAGGCCGTGCCGCCGGAGGAGGCGGAGGCCGCCGTCCTCCGGGCGCTGGGCATCGAGGAGGCGCGCGCCCCCCTGCCGTTGAGCTGGGAGGAGGGGCTGCCCCTCCAGATCGCCACGGCCTGCGGCGGGGACGTGCGCAAGGCGGTGAACGCCGTAGAGCTCCTCAGCCGGACCGCCCGGCCCAGGGAGGGGGGCCTCTTCATCTCCAAGGAGGACGCCGCCCAGGTCTCCCAGCGCAGCGCCATGCGCTACGACAAGGGAGGCGACGCCATGTACGACATCGCCTCCGCGCTGATGAAGTCCCTCCGGGGCAGCGACCCCGACGCCGCCCTCCACTATCTGGCCCGGTTCCTGGAGGCGGGGGATCTGGTGACCCCCTGCCGCCGCCTGCTGTGCTCCGCCAGCGAGGACGTGGGGATGGCGTACCCCCAGGCCGTGGCGATCGTGAAGTCCTGCGTGGACGCCGCCATGCAGCTGGGGCTCCCGGAGGCCCAGCTCCCCCTGGCCCAGGCGGCCATCCTGCTGGCCACCGCGCCCAAGTCCAACAGCGTGGTGGAGGGCATCGGCCGGGCCCGGGCGGACGTCCGGGCGGGCCGCACCGGGGACGTGCCCCGGCAGCTCCAGAACGTCCACGCCGACACCACCGGCTTCGACCATGAGCAGCATTACCTCTATCCCCACAGTTTCCCCGGCCACTGGGTGGACCAGCAGTACCTCCCCGACGCGCTGAAGGGCGCGCGGTATTACGAGTGGGGGGAGAACAAGACGGAACAGGCCGCCAAGGCGTACTGGGAGAAGATCAAGGGCCGGGGACTGTGAAGACCGTCTCCACCGCCGGCTTCTCGTACCCCGGCGGGGAGTAGGTCCAGCGCTCCAGCTTCCCGTCGGTGATCTGATAGCGGATGGGCTCCGGCGGGGCGGGGGGCAGCTTCTCGATGACCTGGAGCTTGATCTTCATCCGCTCCGGGCGGATGCTCTTGATGTACACGGACACCCCGTCGCCGGGGGCCAGGCGCTCCTTGGCGTCGGCCAGGCCGGAGAGGTTGGGGGCCAGCTCGATGAAGCTGCCGTAGTCCTTCACCGTCCGCACCACGCCCCGCACCGTCTCGCCGGGGCGGAAGCGGCTGGCGTTGTCCATCCAGGTGCCCAGCAGCTCCCGGTGGGTGAGGGCGATCCGCCTGGCGGCGCGGTCGATGGACCACACCGCCGCCAGGATCTTCTGGCCCGTCTGGAAGCGGTCCCTGGGATGGGCGATGCGGGAGACGGAGATGTGCTCGATGGGCAGCATGGCCACGATCCCCCGGCCGATGTCCACGAAGGCCCCGAAGCTCTCCAGCCGGGTGATCCGGCCGGTGAGGAGGGACCCCGGCTCCAGGTGGTCCAGGAAGTACGCCATGGCCTCCTCCTGGGCGGCCCGGCGGGACAGGAGGGCGACGGGCGCGCCCTTGCCGTCGGCCTCCAGCGCGGTGACGGTGAAGCAGGTGGGTTTCCCCACCCGGGAGAGGACGGCGATGTCCCGCTCCGCTCCGCTGATCCAGGGGGCCACGGCCTCCTCCCGGGGGATGCGGCCCTGGACGCCGCCCAGATCCAGATGGAGGGCATGGTCCACGCCGCAGCGCTGGACGGGAGCTTCCAGGACCGCTCCGCTCTCCAGGGCCTCCTGCAGGGCGGGGAGGCCGATGGCGGCCGGGGGGCGGAGGCCCTCCGGCGGGTACAGTTTATTTTCCGGCATGATCGATCGCATCCTATCTGCCGTTCGTGACGGCACCGACTTTGATAAGCCAATATATGCGGCAGACTGAAATGGTTGACAGGAGGACATGATGGACCTGCATCTCCACGATCTGGTAGAACTGAAGAAGCCCCACCCCTGCGGCGGCACGCAGTGGGAGATCCTGCGGGTGGGCATGGATATCAAGCTCCGGTGCCGCGGCTGCGGGCACGAGCTGATGCTCCCCCGGAGCAAGGCGGAGAAGAGCATCCGGAAGATCCTGACGAAGGAGGAGACGACATGAACGGGAAGCTGAAGCGGGCGGTGGCCCTGCTGCTGGTGGCGGTGCTGGTGCTGGCCCTGCTGGCCTCGATGATCCTGCCTTACATCGGATGAAACGGGACCGGGGGGGGGGCGGCCGTTGGCAGCCGCCCGGTCCGCAGTCTGTCGGGGAAGGCGGAGGGCCCGGGGGACGGGGAGGAGGGCACGCGCGGGAGGCCCTCCCCAGGGCTCCCGCGCGCCCTCGGCCGGGCGTCCCCGGGATCTTGGAAATCCAGCCTGCGGGGGGCCTCCCCCGGCGGGCCGGATCCGTCAAAGGTCCGGCTGGAGCGGCTGGTCCAGCCGCCGGAAGGTGAAGATGCCCGCGGCGAACAGCTCCCCCTGCGCGCCGGTGATCCGGACCTCCAGGGTGCAGACGGTCCTGCCGCCCGGGAGCGCCCGGGCCTCCGCCGTCAGCACGTCGCCCAGCCTGGCGCTCTTCAGGAAGTGGAAGGAGCTGTCGATGGTGACGCACACGTCGCCGCAGGCCGCCATGGCGGAGCCGCAGGCGGTGTCGGCCAGGGAGAAGTAGACGCCGCCGTGGGGGAGCCCCACGGGGTTCAGGTCCTCCTCCGTCACGGTCTTGACGGCCCGGGCGAAGCCGGGCCGGAGCTCTTCCACATAGATGCCCAGCCGCCGGCCGAAGCGGTTCTTCGTGTTGCGGAAGGCGCGGAGCTGTTCATAACGATCCATGGGACGGCCTCGCTTTCGTCGGGATGGCCCCGTATGTATCCGGCGTCACTGCCGCAGGGTGAACTGCCGCCCGTCGGAGCGGACGCTGCCCTCCTCCCGGAGGCGCTTGAGCTCCCGCATCATGGCGCTGCGGTCCGTGGCGATGTAGTCCGCCAGGGTGCTGAGGGAGAAGGGGAGGGTGAAGGTGCGGCTCCCCGCCTGCTGGGAGAGCTGGCGGAAATAGCACATCAGCTTCTCCCGGATGGACCGCCGGGACAGCACGTCCACCCGGCAGGAGAGGGCCTGGGCCTTGTCCGCCATCAGCTGGAGCATGTTCTGGACCAGGATGCTGTGGCGGCGGCAGGCGCTGCCGCAGCGGCTGAGGATATGGGCGTAATCGATGAAGACCACGTCGCATGGGCGGCGGCAGACCACCTCCAGGCTGTCTCCCGTGGATCCGGCGAAGGCCAGGGTCTTGCCGAAGACGCCCCCGGAGCCCAGATCCTCCAGCACGGTGGCCACGCCCTCCTCGTCGATGCGGATCAGCGAGGCCTGTCCCCGCTCCACCACGCCCACGGCGTCCGTGGAGAAATCGTAGATCAGCTCGTCGGGCCGGAAGGACCGCTGGACCGCCTGGAAACAGGCCAAGATCTCCCGGTAGTCCTGGTAGCTGATGTCATGGAAAAGCGGGCTTTTCCCCAGCTCCTGCTCACTAAGCATGTGCTCATCCCTTTCTGTTGCATATCCCACACACTAGAATATGATACCAGCTCTTGCTTAAAAAGTAAAGTAAATTTTTTTTACTTTCAGATCCCCCCAGCCGACTTTCGGTATTTTCGCGTCGCCCGGCCCGCGGACAGGGGCGGATGCGCCCCTCAGGATGCGCGGCGGGATGGGGCGGAGGGGCCCGCGGCCCGGGGCAGAGCATGGCCCGGGGGCCCTCCGCGGGGGAGGCCCGGGGCCGGCCCGGTTTGTTTACAATTTGTTTATATCCATCCATTGACAACGATCCGCTCCGGTGGTAAACTCGCTTTAGCACTCGGGGAAAAGGAGTGCTAAAGCATCGAAGACGACCCCGACGGGGTCTTGGACGCAGGAGGCCGCCGTGGAGCTCTCAGACCGAAAACGGCAGATATTGAAGGTGGTGGTGGAGGACTATGTCCGCACCGCCGAGCCGGTGGGCTCCAAGGCCATCGCCTCCGAGATGGGCGGCAGCGTCAGCTCCGCCACCATCCGCAACGAGCTGTCCGACCTGACGGAGATGGGCTATCTGGAACAGCCCCATACCTCCGCCGGGCGGATGCCCTCCCCCAAGGGCTACCGGCTGTACGTCAACGAGCTGATGGAGGAGCAGCGCCTGTCCCTGGCGGAGATCGAGAAGATCGACCAGTCCCTCCAGATGAAGATGGAGGAGCTGGACCGGCTCCTGGCCCAGGCGGGCCGGGCGGTCTCCGCCCTGGTGCGCTACCCGGCCTACGTCGCCGCCGCCCGGAAGTCCGGCGTCACCGCCCGGCGCTTCGAGCTGCTGGCGGTGGACGAGCGGGCGTGCATCCTGGTCATGATGACCAGCGACAGCCGGGTGAAGAGCCAGCTGCTGCGGACGCAGCTGAAGGTGGGGCCGGCGGACCTGTCTGCCGCGGCGAACCTGCTGAACAGCCATTTCGTCGGCATCGATCCCGGCGGCATGAGCCAGCGGCTGATGAACATGGCCGACCAGACGGGCCCCCAGATGTTCCTGCTGCTGTCCCAGGCCGTGAACTACGCATCGGACGTGCTGGAGGAGGCGGGGCAGCGGGAGATCGTCACCGCCGGGGCCAGCCGGCTCTTGAAGCTGCCGGAGTTCCGGGACGCGGACAAGGCCCACGAGCTGATGAGCTTCCTGGCCGACAGCAAGGAGGAGCTCCCCATGCCGGAGCACCGGTCCATGGAGATCCTGATCGGCCCGGAGAACGTCAAGGAGGCGCTGAAGGACACCAGTGTGGTGGTGGCCAGCTATGATATCGGAGACGACATGCGGGGGCTCATCGGCGTGGTGGGCCCCACGAGGATGGATTACGCGGCGGTGGCCGCCCGGCTCGCCGGCTTCGCCGAGGGGCTGACGAGATCGTTTGGGAAACAGGGGTTGCCCCCGAAGGAGGAAGCGGAATGAACGAGGAGAACAAACAGCCCGTGGAGGGAGAGGGACAGGAGGCCCCCCAGGCACAGGAGGGCGGGCCCGCCGAGAAGGCGCCCAAGAGCCGGAAGAAGAAGGAGAAGGGCATCACCTTCACCCTGGAGCAGGCGGAGCAGATGGAGCTGGCCGTGAAGCAGCTGGAGACCACGAAGGACCAGTTCGCCCGCCTGGCGGCGGAGTACGACAACTACCGCAAGCGCACCGCCAAGGAGAAGGAGACGCTTTACCAGGACGCCAAGGCGGACACCGTCCGGGAGTTCCTGGCGGTCTATGACAACCTGGAGCGGGCCGCCGGCGCCCCCGGCGGGGAGGACGACCCCCACAAGAAGGGGCTGGAGATGATCTTCGCCCAGTACAAGGAGCTGCTGAAGAAGCTGGGCGTCGATCAGATCGAGGCCCTGGGCCAGCCCTTCGACCCGGAGCGGCACGAGGCCGTCATGCACATCGACGACGAGGGCTTCGGCGAGAACGAGGTGGTCCAGGTCTTCCAGGCGGGCTTCGCCTTGGGGGACAAGGTGATCCGCCACGCCGTGGTGCAGGTCGCCAATTGAGGCCGCGTCCGGGCGCTCGTCCCATGGTATCATCAATATATTTTCATATATCTTAGGAGGCTTTCATCATGTCTAAAGTGATCGGTATCGATTTGGGGACCACCAACTCCTGCGTGGCGGTGATGGAGGGCGGCGAGGCCGTCGTCATCGCCAACGCCGAGGGCAACCGCACCACCCCCTCCGTCGTCGCCTTCTCCAAGGACGGCGAGCGCATGGTGGGCCAGGTGGCCAAGCGCCAGGCCATCACCAACCCCGACCGCACCATCTCCTCCATCAAGCGGGAGATGGGCTCTGACTACAAGGTCAGCATCGACGGCAAGAACTACACCCCCCAGGAGATCAGCGCCATGATCCTCCAGAAGCTGAAGGCGGACGCGGAGGCGTACCTGGGCGGCACCGTCACCGAGGCGGTCATCACCGTCCCCGCCTACTTCACCGACTCCCAGCGCCAGGCCACCAAGGACGCGGGCAAGATCGCGGGCCTGGACGTCAAGCGCATCATCAACGAGCCCACCGCCGCGGCCCTGGCCTACGGCGTGGACAAGGAGCAGACCCAGAAGATCATGGTCTACGACCTGGGCGGCGGCACCTTCGACGTCTCCATCCTGGACATTGACGACGGCGTCATCGAGGTCCTGGCCACCGCCGGCAACAACCGCCTGGGCGGCGACGACTTCGACGAGTGCGTCATGAAATGGCTGGTGAGCGAGTTCAAGCGCACCGACGGCGTGGACCTCTCCAACGACAAGGTCGCCATGCAGCGGCTGAAGGAGGCCGCCGAGAAGGCCAAGATCGAGCTCTCCGGCGTCACCACCTCCAACATCAACCTGCCCTATATCACCGCCGACGCCTCCGGCCCCAAGCACCTGGACGTGACCCTCACCCGGGCCAAGTTCAACGAGCTCACCGCCCACCTGGTGGAGGCCACCATGGGCCCCGTGCGCCAGGCCATGAGCGACGCCGGCCTCAAGCCCTCCGACCTCAGCAAGGTTCTGCTGGTGGGCGGCTCCAGCCGCATCCCCGCCGTGCAGGACGCCGTGAAGGGCTTCACCGGCTCCGACCCCTTCAAGGGCATCAACCCCGACGAGTGCGTGGCCATGGGCGCGGCCCTCCAGGCCGGCGTCCTCACCGGCGACGTGAAGGGCCTGCTGCTGCTGGACGTGACCCCGCTGTCCCTGGGCATCGAGACCTACGGCGGCGTGTGCACCAGGCTGATCGACCGGAACACCACCATCCCCGTGAAGAAGAGCCAGGTCTTCTCCACCGCCGCCGACAACCAGACCAGCGTGGAGGTCAACGTCCTCCAGGGCGAGCGGGAGATGGCGGCCGCCAACAAGTCCCTGGGCCGCTTCCACCTGGACGGCATCGCCCCGGCCCGCCGGGGCGTGCCCCAGATCGAGGTGACCTTCGACATCGACGCCAACGGCATCGTCAACGTCTCCGCCAAGGACCTGGGCACCGGCACGGAGCAGCACATCACCATCACCTCCTCCTCCAACATGAGCAAGGAGGACATCGAGAAGGCCGTCAAGGAGGCGGAGCAGTACGCCGCCCAGGACAAGAAGCTGAAGGAGGAGGTCGAGGCCCGGAACCAGGGCGACCAGATGGTCTACCAGTGCGAGAAGACCCTGGCGGACATGGGCGACAAGATCCCCGCGGACGACAAGGGCAAGGTCCAGGCGGCCCTCGACAAGCTGAAGGAGTCCCTGAAGGGCACGGACACCGCGGCCATCAAGGCGGACACGGAGGCCCTGCAGCAGGCGTTCTACGCCGTCAGCGAGAAGCTGTACCAGCAGGCCAACCCCCAGGGCGCCCAGCCCGGCGGCGATCCCGGCGCCTCCCAGGAGGGCCAGTATTACGACGCCGACTATAAGGTCGTGGACGACGACGAGCAGAAGAGATGAGATCGGGATCGTGCGGAGCCGCTGGGAAGCGGCTCCGCATCCCCCTGTTGATCTCCCGGGGCCCAGCGCGGCGGATCCGGGACGGAGAGGAGGAGCGAAGGGACGGGCGCGTCCCCCCGCCGCGGGGCGGGGAGGGAGCGCGGCGGACCTCGCATCGACGATATGGCGGAACAAAAACGTGATTTTTATGAAGTCCTGGGCGTGGGCAAAGGCGCTTCGGACGACGAGATCAAGCGGGCCTACCGGAAGCTGGCCAAGGCCAACCACCCGGACCTGAACCCCGGCGACAAGGAGGCCGAGGCCCGCTTCAAGGAGGTCAACGAGGCTTACGAGGTCCTGTCCGACAAGGAGAAGCGGAGCCGGTACGACCAGTTCGGCCACGCCGGCGTGGACCCGAACTTCGGCGCGGGCGGCGGCGGCTTCGACGGCGCGGGCTTCGACTTCGGCGACCTGGGGGACATCTTCGGCAGCTTCTTCGGCGGCGGCTTCGGCGGCGGGCGGCGGACCAACCCCAACGCCCCCCAGCGGGGGGAGAGCGTCCGCATGTCGCTGATCCTCAGCTTCGAGGAGGCGGCCTTCGGCTGTGAGAAGGCCGTCACCGTGGAGCGGCTGGAGGCGTGCCCCTCCTGCCAGGGCAGCGGCTGCGCCGAGGGGACCGCCCCCGAGGTCTGCCCGGACTGCCACGGCACCGGCACGGTGCAGGTCCGGCGGCAGACACCCATGGGGGTCTTCGCCACGACCACGCCCTGCTCCCGCTGCGGCGGCAAGGGGAAGATCGTCCACCAGCCCTGCCGGGAGTGCCGGGGCGCGGGGTCCGTGCGGAAGCGGAAGACCATCCAGGCGACCATCCCCGCCGGCATCGACAACGGGCAGACCATCTCCATCCGCGGCCAGGGCAACGCCGGGAAGAACGGCGGCCCGGCGGGCGACCTGCTGATCACCATCACCGTCCGGCCCCACGAGCTCTTCCGCCGGGAGGGCACCTCCGTCCTCTGCGAGGCGCCCATCACCTTCGCCCAGGCGGTGCTGGGGGCGGAGCTGGAGATCCCCACCATCGACGGCAAGGTGAAATACGACCTGCCGGAGGGGACCCAGAGCGGCACCACCTTCCGCCTCAAGGGCAAGGGCATCCCGTCCATCAACGGCCGGGGCCGGGGGGACCAGTACGTCACCGTCTACATCGAGACCCCCCGGGACCTGAACAAGGAGCAGAAGGAGGCCCTGAGAAAGTTCGCCGAGACCATGGGCGATGAGGACTCTGGCGAGCGCAAGGGCTTCTTCGGGAAAAGCAAGAAAAAGAGGTGAGCCCTATGTATCTGGCGGACTGTCACATGCACTCCCGGATCTCTCCGGACGGCAGGGACTCCATGACCGCCCTGGCGGAGGCCGCCGCGGCGGCGGGGCTGGACGAGATCTGCTTCACCGACCATGTGGAGCCCATCGTCTGGGGAGGGACGGACCTGCGGGGCCCCTATGACTGGTCCGCGATGGAGGCGGAGTTCGCCGCCGCCAAGGCGGCCATGGGGGACCGGATCGTCCTGCGCCTGGGGATCGAGCTGGGGGACGCCTGCTGGGACGTCTCCCATACGGAGGCGCTGCTGGCGGACGCGCCGCCCCTCGACTTCGTCATCGGCTCGGTCCACATGCTCTCCCGGCGGTACGGGGGCCTGGACCTCTATTACTTCGACCCCAAGACGGAGGAGGAGGCTCACGCCGGCATCGCCGACTACCTGGACCGGGTGGAGGCGATGGCGCAGTGGGGGGCGTTCGACGTGCTGGGCCACTTGACCCTGCCCCTGCGCTACCTCAACGGGGACCGGGGCTGGGAGCTGAGCATGGACCGCTTCGAGGACAAGATCGCGGGGATCTTCGCCATCCTGGACAGCAAGGGCATCGGCATCGAGCTGAACACCAACCGGGGCGGCATGCCCCTGCCGGACGAGCGCTGGCTGCGGCTTTACAGGGACGTGGCCCGCCGGCCGGTGGTCACCCTGGGCACCGACGCCCATTCCGTGGACTTCGTGGGCTGCGCCGTCCGGGAGCGGCAGGAGCTGCTGCGCCGGTGCGGGTTCGAGAACACCTATACCTTCCAGGGGCGGCGCCCCGTCCGGCACAGCCTGTAGGACCGGCGGGCGGCGCGAAAAAGGTCAGATCTGCGGGTCGAAAGCATATTGATTTTTCGACGGATCTGGAGTACAATATAAGGCACGAAATTTTTAGACGCGAGGGGGATACTGCTATGAAGATCGCCGTAGGCTGCGATCACGGCGGCTATGAACTGAAAGAGTACATCCTGGGGGTCCTGGCGAAGCTGGGCCATGAGGCGGTGGACTTCGGCTGCCATTCCCTGGACAGCTGCGACTATCCCGACTATGGCGCGGCGGCCGCCCGGGCCGTGGCGGAGGGCACGTGCGAGCGGGGCATCGTGATCTGCACCACCGGCATCGGCATCTCCATCACGGCCAACAAGATCAGGGGCATCCGCTGCGCCCACTGCGCCGACTGCCTCCAGGCGGAGATGACCCGCCGCCACAACGACGCCAACATGATGGCCATCGGCGCGGGCTTCACCGGCCGCAACATGGCCGAGCGGATGGTGGAGGTGTTCCTCTCCACCGAGTTCGAGGGCGGACGCCACGCCCGCCGGGTGGAGAAGATGATGGCCCTGGAGGGCTGAGCGCTCCGAGACCGGGGAGACGGGAGCGCCGATCCTGAAAAGAGGTGACGCATATGGCAGGAGCGAGAGGCTACAGCAGTTATCGGGGCCGGGGGTCCAAGTGGAAGGTATTGATGGCGATCGTATTGGTGCTGGTCATCGCGGTGGCCGCCAGCGTCATCTATCTGGAGCAGTTCATCGTCTACAGCGCCGATGGCCGGCGCCATATCGACCTGCCCTGGCAGACGGAGGACGAGGGGGCCGTCCCGCCGCCGGAGGGCCAGGGCGAGGGAGCGGCGGGCGGCGTGGATGTCGTCGTCCAGGAGCCGGAGGACCAGGGGCCCAAGGAGACCGTGGCGCTCTCGCTCCCGGCGCAGCCGCTGCGGCAGAGCGCATGGGGCGAGTTCGACACGCTGGCCTTCGGCGGCGGCTCCGGGGCTTACAACGCCGCGGCCATACGCCTCAAGACCTCCAACGGGACCATCTACTTCGACTCCGCCAACGCCGTGCCCGGCGCGGTGGAGGTCGTGGACGAGGCGGGAGGGGACCCGCAGGAGACCGCCATCGCCCTGGGGCTCTTCACCTCGCAGGAGGGGCTGCACACCATCGCCAGCATGGCCTGCCTCCAGGACTTCAAGGCGGCCAACGCCGACGTGGAGGGCCGGGGCCTGAAGAACACCGGGGGCTATATCTTCTACGACGGGAACAACAGCCTCTGGCTGGATCCCGCCAAGCCTGCCACCCGGGCATACGTCTGCGCCCTGGCCAAGGAGATCGCGGAGCTGGGCTTCGACGAGCTGCTGCTGACGGATCTCAGCTACCCCACGGTGGGCAAGATCCCGAAGATCGCCTACAACACCGAGGTCCCCCTGGCCAACAACCTGGACCTGCTCCTCAGCGAGCTGGGCACGGCCCTGGAGCCCTATGACATCCTGCTGTCCGTGGAGGTCCCGGAGGCGGTGATCTCGGAGGGGCCGGACACCGTGGCGGGCCTGGACCTGAGCCGCCTGGCGGCCCGCGTGGACCGGATCTACGCCGTCACCACGCCGGAGGAGGTGGAGGCCCTTTCCGCCCTGGTGGCCCAGGCGGCGGGGGACGAGGGCGGGACGGAGTTCGTCCCGGAACTGGCGGAGGATCCCCCGGCGATGACCGGCAGCCGTCTGATCTTGGCGGGATGAGAGGGGCCTGTTCGAAAAAGGACTCCCGGAGGGAAACCCCTCCGGGAGTTTTTAGCCGGGAGGGAGGTCGTGTCCGGGCGATGAGGATGCGGGACAGAGGGAGCGCGTGGCCCCCGCCGCGGGAGGAGGGGCCGTGAGGCGGCTGGCGGTGTTCGCCGGGGGATCCTCCCTGGGCGTCTTCCTGGCGCAGTACCTGCTGCGGGGCGGCTGGGCCCTGGCCGGGGCGCTGGCGGCCCTGGGGCTGGGGGTGCTCTCCCTGGCGCTGCCTTGGCAGTGGCGGCGGCGGGGCGTGGTCCTCTTCGCGGCGGCGGCCCTCGGCCTGGGCTGGAGCTGGCTCTACGACCGGCAGGTCCAGCGGCCCGCCGAGGCCCTGGCGGGGGAGGAGCGGACCGTCACGGCCACGCTCTGCGGCTACGCCTCCGAGAGCGGCTTCGGCGCTCGTGCGGCGGTCCGGCTGGAGGGCGTCCCCGGCAGGGCGGTGCTCTACGCCGGGAGGGAGCTGCTGGAGCTGGAGCCGGGCCAGACCGTCACCGGCGAGGTCCGCCTCCAAAGCGCCGCCCGGATCTGGGACGAGGACGTCACGACCTTCACCTCCAAGGGGGTGTTCCTCCTGGCCTATGGCCGGGGAGGGCTCACCGCGGGGGAGGGGGAGCGGGGCAGTCCCCGGTGGTATCCGGTCCGGCTGGGCCGCGCCATGGGGGAGCGGATCGAAGCCCTGTTCCCCGGCGACGCCGCCGGGCTCCTGACGGCGGTCCTGACCGGGGACCGGAGCAAGGTGCCGGAGGAGGCCCGCATCGCCCTCTCGGAAGCGGGGCTGAGCCACATCCTGGCGGTGTCCGGGATGCACTGCGGCTTCCTTATGGCGCTGGCGGGCCTCCTCCTGCGGGACCGGCGGCTCCAGGCGCTGCTGGCCGTCCCGCTGCTGGCGTTTTACGCCGCCCTCACCGGCGGGAGCCCTTCGGTGCTCCGGGCGTGCATCATGCTGTCCCTGCCGATGCTGGGGCTCCTGGTCCGCCGGGAGAGCGACGGGCCCACGTCCCTGCTGGCGGCGCTGGCCCTGATCTTGCTGGCGGACCCCTTCGCCGCGGCCTCCGTCAGCCTGCAGCTGTCCTTCGCCGCCATGGCGGGCATCCTCTGGCTGACGCCCAGGCTGTACGGATGCCTGATCGGCGAGGGGGAGCGGGGGAAGGTCTCCCGCTTCCTGGCGGCCTCCTTCTCCGCCTCCATGGGCGCGATGGTGTTCACCGTGCCGCTGACGGCGTACTACTTCGGGAGCCTAGTGCTGGTGGCGCCGCTTGCCAGCATGCTCTGCCTCTGGGCGGCCGGCGGGGCCTTCGGCCTGGGGATGGCGGCGGTGGCCGTCAGCTTCCTCCACCCGCCCCTGGGGGCGCTGACCGCCCTCCCGGCGCGGCTGCTGGCGGAGTATGTCCTGGCCGTGGCCAAGGTCCTCTCCCGGCTCCCGTATCACGCGCTTTACATGACCGATCCCTTCCTGGGGTATTGGGTGGCCTACGTCTACCTCCTCTTCGCCGCCGCGTACCTCTTCAAACGGGCGGGGCGGCGGAAGTACCTGCTGGCGGCGGCCCTGTCGGCGGCTACCCTGGTGTTGACGGTCCGGCTGGGCCAGGTCCACTATGGACATGACCTGGACGCCCTGGTCCTGGACGTGGGCCAGGGCCAGAGCGTCGTCCTGGCCTCCGGCGGGGAGTTCGCCCTGGTGGACTGCGGCAGCGCCGACCGCTGGAAGGACCCGGGGGCGGCGGCCGCCTGGCAGCTCCACAGCATGGGCTGCGGGCGCCTGGACTGGCTGATCCTCACCCATTACGACACGGACCACGTCTCCGGCGTGACGGGCCTGCTGGCCCGCATGGAGGTGGACACGCTGCTGCTCCCGGAGACGGAGGACGACGCGGGGCTGCGGGAGGCGGTCCTGGCCGCGGCGGCGGAGAGCGGCGTCAGCGTCCGCTCCGTCACCCGGGAGGAGCGCCTGACCTTCGGGAAGGGCGGGCTGACGATCTACCCGCCCCTGGGCAGCGCCGGGGACAACGAGCGCGGCCTGGCGGTCCTGGCCTCCGTGGGGGAGGACGACTTCCTCATCACCGGGGACATGAGCGCCGCCACGGAGGCGAAGCTGCTGGAGACCTATGACCTGCCGGACATCGAGGGCTTCGTGGCGGGGCACCACGGCTCCAAGTACGCCTCGTCCCAGGCGCTGCTGGAGGCGCTGTCCCCGGAGACGGCCTGCATCAGCGTGGGCGCCAACCGCTACGGACACCCCACGGACGAGACCCTGCTCCGCCTGGCGCGGCAGGGCTGCGCCATCTACCGGACGGACCTGCACGGGACGATCCATCTTGCTTGGGATCAGGAGGGAGCGCATGGCTGACAAGAGGAGGGCCCCCCGGAAGGGGGAGGCCCTGCAAAAACTGAAGGCGGACCTGTCCGCCGGGTCCGTCGGGAACGCCTACATCTTCTATGGGGAGGAGAGCTACCTCCGGGAGCACTACCTGGGGCAGCTGCGAGAGGCGCTGATCCCGCCGGGCTCCGAGACCTTCAACTGCCACGCCCTGGAGGGGAAGGACCTGACGGCGGAGTCCCTTGCGGAGACGGCGGAGGCCATGCCCATGATGGCGGAGCGGACGCTGGCCGTCGTCACGGACTGGGACCTGTTCAAGCTGGGGGAGGACCAGCGGGGGAAGCTGATCGCCCTGCTGGAGGACCTGCCGCCGTACTGCTGCCTCGTCTTCGTCTACGACACGCTGGAGTTCAAGCCGAACAGGTCCCAGAAGAAGCTGTGCGGGGCGCTGGAGCGCTATGTGGAGACGGTGGAGTTCCCGGCGGCGTCCAGCGCGGACCTCCTGCCCTGGATCTCCCGGCGCTTCAAGGCCCTGGGGAAGGAGATCGGCCGGCAGGAGGCGGAGCACCTGGTCTTCACCTGCGGCGGGCTGATGACGGGCCTGGTGCCGGAGATCGAGAAGATCGCCGCCTACGCCAAGGGGGGGACCGTCACCA
This sequence comes from uncultured Oscillibacter sp., assembly GCF_910584465.1. Taxonomy (GTDB): domain Bacteria; phylum Bacillota; class Clostridia; order Oscillospirales; family Oscillospiraceae; genus Oscillibacter. Next base: position 6,185 of record NZ_CAJUBK010000036.1, on the reverse strand, counting down.
GGGCGGACATCGATGCCGTGGCGGACCCGGTGCTCTTGGCGGAGGTGTTCAAGCTCTCCGACGCGGTGCTCCAGGGGCGCTACGACCAGGCGGCGTCCATCCTGGGGGACCTATTGAAGATGCAGACGGAGCCCATCATGATCCTGGCGGCCCTGGGGAGCCAGCTCCGCCGGATCTGGACGGCCCGCCTGGCCCTGGACAGCGGGCGGGACCGTTATTGGCTGATGGAGCTGTGGGGGATGAAGAGCGACTATCCCGCCAAGCTCCTGCTCGCGGCGGCCCGGCGGACCACGCCGGAGTGGTGCGCCCAGGCGGTGCGCCGGTGCCAGGAGCTGGACCGCCGGATGAAGAGCGAGCGGGGCATGGACAGCGCGGGCGGATTGAAGCTGCTGCTGGTCCAGCTGGCGGCGGGCCGGGCCGTCCCCCCTGGGGGGAGGTAGGGCCCGCGGACGGGGAGCGGCCCGGATCCGCTCCGGCGGTCCGGCCGGCGCGGGACGCAGAGGATGGAGGCAGAGGATGGAACGGATCAAGGAAGTCATCGTGGTGGAGGGCCGCTACGACAAGAACGCGGTCTCCCAGGTGGTGGACGCGGTCGTCGTCACGCTGGGAGGCTTCGCCGTGTTCAACGATAAGGAGAAGCTGGCCTTCCTCCGGCGGCTGGCGGAGAAGCAGGGGCTCATCCTGCTGACGGACAGCGACGGGGCGGGCTTCGTGCTGCGGAACTATTTGAAAGGCGCCCTGCCGAAGGACAAGGTGAAGCAGGCGTACATCCCCGACGTGAAGGGCAAGGAGCGCCGGAAGCGCCGGGGGAGCCGGGAGGGCAAGCTGGGCGTGGAGGGGATGCCGCCCGCCGTCCTGCTGGAGGCCCTCCGGCGGGCGGGGGCCACCTTCGAGGACGGGCCCCCGGCGGACCGGAAGGGCGCCCTCACCAAGGCGGACCTGTTCGCCCTGGGCCTCAGCGGGGGGCCGGGGAGCGCGGAGGAGCGCCGCCGCCTCCTGAAGCGGCTGGACCTGCCGGAGCACCTCACCGCCAACGCCCTGCTGGAGGCGCTGAACCTCCTGTTCGACCGGGAGGAGCTGGAGGCGCTGTTGGCGGGGGAGCCCCCTCTGGGGACATGAGCGGGACGCGGCGCAGGCGGCCGGGCGGGGGCCCGGGCTTTTTCGGCGGCCGCCGCTTTCGGGAGGGGGCCTTTTTTCGACCGGGTTCGACAAAACTTCAGAAGGGGGCCCCGTCGATCCGACACCTTTCGACAAGATCCGAGGGGCGGCCCGTGATATGCTTGGCGTACTAAGGGCCCGGTCCTCCCGATGGGAGGGGCGGTCCCAATAAGAGGGGGCAGCGGAGTGCGGAAATGGCTGGTGGGAGAGGCCCGGTGCCGGGCGTCTCAGGCGCGGTATTACCTGCTGGAGGAGGGACCGGAGGAGGACGGCCCGTCATACGGCGTACAGATCGAGCTGGAGGGCGAGGAAGCGGCGGTGAGGGACCTCAGCCCCTCCCGGGAGCGGGTGGAGGACCTGGCGGAGGCGCTGGTCCGGGGCGCGGTGACGCCCGTGTCCCTGCGGGACATCGTGGACGACTGGCTGCTGGGATAGGAGGCCGCGCCCGGGATCTGGCGGTCCCGGCAACATTTACAAATTCTTCATAACTTTTGGCGCGATACCCCTTTACAAATGGGGGCGGCTGTACTATGATAATCACTGTTAGCACTCCTGGTATTTGAGTGCTAACAGTGATCTCGATCTTTCAAATTTTCATATTTTAAGGAGGAACCCCAAATGAAACTCACCCCGCTTGCAGACCGCGTGATCTTGAAGATGGTGGAGACCGAGGAGACCACCAAGGGCGGCATCATCCTGACTGGCTCGGCGAAGGAGAAGCCCTCCGTGGCGGAAGTCATCTCCGTGGGCCCCGGCGGCACCGTGGACGGCAAGGAAGTCACCATGACCGTGAAGCCCGGCGACAAGGTCATCACCAGCCAGTACGCCGGCACCAAGGTCACCCTGGAGGAAGTCGAGTACGTCGTCGTCCGGCAGAACGATATCCTGGCGATCGTGGAGTGACGTCAAGGGGGGACGGGTCCCCTCTTGAGGGTCCCCCTCGCCAGTGACGCGGCGTCACTGGTGTGTGCGCCCAGGGCGCACGGGTCGGGGGATCTTCGTGACGCGCATGCCGTCGCGAAAATGCTTCCACTCCCTTTCTCCGCAGAGCGGAGAGACCAGGGGCGCGCCCCCTGGACCCCCGGTGGGATCGAACGCGCTTCGCTGTTCGATCTCACGGTCCTAACAAAATCACTGCTATGGAGGTAGATTTATCATGTCTAAGCTCATCAAGCGCGGCGAGGACGCCCGCAAGGCGCTGGAGACCGGCGTCAATACCCTGGCCGATACCGTCAAGATCACCCTGGGCCCCAAGGGCCGGAACGTGGTCCTGGACAAGAAGTACGGCGCTCCCCTCATCACCAATGACGGCGTGACCATCGCCAAGGAGATCGAGCTGGACGATCCCTTCGAGAACATGGGCGCCCAGCTGGTGAAGGAAGTCTCCACCAAGACCAACGACGTGGCCGGCGACGGCACCACCACCGCCACCCTGCTGGCCCAGGCCATGATCGGCGAGGGCCTGAAGAACCTGGCCGCCGGCGCCAACCCCATCGTCGTCAAGAAGGGCATGGCGAAGGCCGTGGAGGCCGCCGTGGCCGAGGTCAAGAAGCAGGCCAAGACCGTGGACGGCTCCAAGGACATCGCCCGGGTCGGCGCCGTCAGCTCCGGCGATGAGGAGATCGGCAAGCTGATCGCCGACGCCATGGAGAAGGTCTCCGCCGACGGCGTCATCACCATCGAGGAGTCCAAGACCGCCGAGACCTACAGCGAGGTCGTGGAGGGCATGCAGTTCGACCGGGGCTATATCACCCCCTACATGGCCACCGACATGGAGAAGATGGAAGCCGTCGTGGACGACGCCTATATCCTGATCACCGATAAGAAGATCTCCGTCATCGCCGACATCCTGCCCCTGCTGGAGCAGCTGGTCCAGTCCGGCAAGAAGCTCATCATCATCGCTGAGGACGTGGAGGGCGAGGCCCTGAGCACCCTGATCGTCAACCGCCTCCGCGGCACGCTGAACGTGGTCTGCGTCAAGGCCCCCGGCTTCGGCGACCGCCGCAAGGAGATGCTCCAGGACATCGCCATCCTGACCGGCGGCACCGTCGTCAGCGAGGAAGTCGGCCTGGAGCTGAAGACCGCCGACCTCTCCATGCTGGGCCGCGCCCGTCAGGTCAAGGTCACCAAGGAGAACACCACCATCGTGGACGGCGCAGGCGATTCCCAGGCCATCAAGGACCGGGTGGCCCAGATCCGTTCCCAGATCGCCAACACCACCAGCGACTATGACAAGGAGAAGCTCCAGGAGCGCCTGGCGAAGCTGGCTGGCGGCGTGGCCGTCATCAAGGTCGGCGCGGCCACCGAGACCGAGATGAAGGAGAAGAAGCTCCGCATCGAGGACGCCCTGAACGCCACCCGCGCCGCGGTGGAAGAGGGCGTGGTCGCCGGCGGCGGCACCATCTTCGTCAACGTCATCCCCGCCGTGGAGGCCCTGCTGGACGGCGTGGAGGGCGACGAGAAGACCGGCGTCCGCATCATCGCCAAGGCCCTGGAGGCCCCCATCCGCCAGATCGCCGCCAACGCGGGGCTGGACGGCTCCGTGATCTTGGAGAAGGTCCGCTCCGGCGGGATGGGCCACGGCTTCGACGCCTACAAAGAGGAGTACTGCGACATGGTGGCCTCCGGCATCATCGACCCGGCCAAGGTGACCCGTTCCGCTCTGGAGAACGCGGCCTCCGTCGCCGGCATGGTGCTGACCACCGAGTCCCTGGTGGCCGACAAGCCCGAGCCTCCCGCTCCCGCCCCCGCCGCTCCCGACATGGGCGGCATGTATTGATAGAATCCATGTAAGCCTTGCAATCACTGGACTTTTGGGGGATAGGAAAAGCGACTTACGCCAAACTTACGCCAATTTGAAAGTGATTTTGGATAGTATAGCTATGAGCCGATACCCTCTTAATTGGGGGTATCGGTTTTTTAAACAGAAATTAAACTGTGCAAGGATGGCCCCCATATGCTATGATAACAATGCTCGATGTGCTACAAGGGAGATTTCCAATGCTGGCAACTGCGAGTTCGTTTTATGGGTCGGCAGTAAGCGGATGATAAAGCGGAAACAGTTTGATTCTTATATTGCCCGTAGTTACTCGATTTGATGGACAAGCAGACTTTGGCATGATATAATAGCTATACTATCCAAAGTCGCTTTCCCGGAAAGGGGGTAACATGGGAAAGCGTAAAGACCATAAAGGCCGGGTATTAAAATCTGGTGAAAGTCAGCGGGAAAACGGTACATACGATTTTCGTTATACCGATGCTAAAGGGAAACGCCGTTGTGTATACGCTAAAACACTTGATGAACTGAGGCAGAAAGAAACTGATATACAACGGGATATGGCAGACGGGATTGACAGTGAAGCGGGAGAAATGACCGTTTCCGAGTTGGTAGACCGCTATATGAACTTACGCCGTGGCTTGAAGAAAAATTCTTTGCGGGCATATAGTTCAGCAATCAACCGCATTCATGGGGACGCATTTGGACAGCGTAGAATTAAGTCCGTTAAATTGTCCGATGCAAAAGGTTGGTTGCTCTCCCTACATGACAACGGCCTAAAGCAAAATACAATCGGCATTGTACATAACATTTTGCGTCCGGCGTTTGAAATGGCCGTCGATGACGATGCAATTCGCAAAAATCCGTTTAAGTTCAAGCTGTGTGATATTATACCCAATGACGCTTATGTGAGAGACGCCCTTACAAAAGAGCAACAGGAGCAGTATTTGACGTTTATCCGTGAGCATGGAAGCGGCAATTATTACGATGATGTTGAAATTCTGCTACATACAGGGTTGAGAGTGTCGGAACTTTACGGGCTTACCAAAGCGGATATCGACCTTGACAGACGTCGCATTCATATTAACAAGCAATTGTGTAGAACGGGAGACAAGCCGTATTTTATCACAGGGCCAAAGACAAAGAGCGGTGTCCGATATGTTCCTATGTCAGACGGCGCATATATGGCGTTTCGCAGGGTACTACAAAATAGAGCCGCGACAAAAGTTGAAATGATTGTTGATGGTTATGCGGGGTTTCTGTTTCTAGACAAAGATGGTAAGCCCAAGGCCGCTATGCACTTACAGAACTATATGCGAGGGATGCAAAAGAAGTTTGCAAAGCTGTACGGGGATGCGGTGCCACGGGTTACGCCCCACGTCTTGCGACATACGTTTTGCACCAATGCCCAGCAAGCAGGGATTGACGTGAAATCCCTACAGGCAATTATGGGACACTCCAATGTGAGTGTGACGCTGGACGTTTACACGCATACGGATTATGATGCGGTGGAAAATGCTTTTCGCAAGGTTGCGGCAAACCTCTAGCTTACGCCAATTGCCCGTGAAAGCATGTAGATTTGCGTAGAGATATGAAGAGCTTGCAAACAATATTTTGGGTTTCTTTTCCGGGTAAATCTTCCAAAATGACTGTGTTTCAATCCTTTTTCGGTGGTGGAATAGGAAGCGTGGGTTGACGTGGATTCAAAGGGCGGCATGTATTGAGCCGGAACGGCTGAACGAATGAAAGGGCCCGGCGTCCATTTAGGACGCCGGGCCTTCGTTTGTTGAAGGATGCAGGGGCTCGAGCGGCAGGGAGAGCGTCACGACGGGGGCCCGGGAGGGGCCCCTTTCATTTTGGCCCGAAGTTTTTCGGACCTTCCAAGAGGTTCGAGAAATTTGCTCCGGCCGGTGGGAATAGGTTTTCGACAGCCGGGGCTCTATGATATCATAGAGCTCGATCGCAGATCGCGCAATATGCAAAAAGGAGAGAGAAGGATGAGGGATCTTATGATCAGGGAATCCGATATCCAAGGGTTCACACGGCATTTGAAAGACCAGGAATACGCCGGCGGGAGCGTCGAAAAATACACCCGGGACATCCGGGCGTTCTGGGCTTGGGCAGGTCCGGGGCCGGTCACGAAAGAAGGTCTGCTGCGCTGGAAATCCCACCTGGAGGCGGCGGGCCGCCAGCCGGAGACGATCAACTCCATGCTGGCGGCGCTGAACTGCTTTTTCAGGACGAAGGGCCG
>NZ_CAJUBK010000035.1 GCF_910584465.1 uncultured Oscillibacter sp. | reverse complement strand
CGTCCTTGACGGAGACGCCCCGGGCCAGGCCGTTCATATAGTTGATGGACGTGAGGATGTCGTCCACGATGATGTGCTTGGGGACCAGCTTATCCTTGTTCAAGGCGATCTGGTCGATCAGCTCCTCCCCGCTGTACTGGCCCAGCAGCTCCTGGAGCACGCTGAACCGGACCCGCTCCTTGATCTTGCAGGTCTCGAAGGGGTCGAAGTCCACGTAGCGGCTCATGTCGCACATGCCGTTGGAGGTCACCCGCAGGGGCGCACCGTCCACGTCGATGGTGACGTCGCTGACGCCCACGGCGTCCAGCTCCCGCGCGTCCTCCTTGGTCAGGAGGTAGCCCTCGTCGAAGAGGATCTCGCCGGTGGCGGGGTCCGCCACCGGGTAGACCAGCTTATGCCCGGTGATCCGCTGCCACAAAGACAGCTTCTTATTGAACTTGTACCGGCCCACCACGGACAGGTCGTACCGCCGGGGATCGAAGAACAGCCCCGTCACCAGGGTCTCGGACGCCTCCACCGTGGGGGGCTCGCCGGGACGGAGGCGGCGGTAGATCTCCAGCATGGCGTCCTCGTAGTTCTTGCAGGGGTCCTTCTCCAGGGTGGCGACGATGCGCGGATCGTCGCCGAAGCGGTCCAGGATCTCCTGGTCCGTCTTCAGCCCGATGGCCCGGAGGAGGCAGGTGACGGGGATCTTCCGGTTCTTGTCGATGCGGACCCAAAAGAGCTCGTTGGCGTCGGTCTCATACTCCAGCCAGGCGCCCCGCTGGGGGATGACCTGGGAGGTGAGGATGGGCAGGTCGGTCTTGAGGTCGACCTCGTGGCCGTAGTACACGCCGGGGGAGCGGACGATCTGGGAGACGACGACGCGCTCCGCGCCGTTGACGATGAAGGTGCCGGAGTGGGTCATCAGGGGGAAGTCGCCCATGAAGATCTCCTGCTCCTTGATCTCCTCGGTCTCCTTGTTGCGCAGGCGGACCTTGACCTTGAGGGGCGCGGCGTAGTTGGCGTCCCGGGCCTTGCACTCCTCCACGTCGTACTTGGGCTTCTCGTCCATCTTGTAGTCGATGAAGGTCAGCTCCAGGTTGCCCTGGTAGTCGGAGATCGCGCCCACGTCGGCGAAGACCTCCCGCAGGCCGGTGTCCAGGAACTCCTGATAGGAGTTCTTCTGGATCTCCAGCAGGTTCGGCATGGAGACGACTTCCTCATACCGGGCGAAGTTCTTGCGAAGGGTCTTACCGTAGTACTTGTCTTTTGCCATCTTCACATTCACCTTTCTTCCGCCCCCGCCTGTGGCGGCAGGAGAGGCAAATTGGCCGCCCTCAGGCGGCGGAGTCCGCGACACGCCGGGCGCTGTTGTTAAAAACCCTTCGCCCCGCTCTTGCATCCTTCTGGGAAATGTGCTATACTCGATTCAAGGTCTGGAAGCGGATGCTGGCATCCGTTGCCGATAAGTGCCTTATTTTACCACGCTCTCCCCCCTTTGTCAAGGGAAGGATGGGCGTTTTTTGCGTTTTCCCTGACTTTCCAGCGGTCAAACGGACGTCCCCGACAAGCGGAGGCCCCGCCGATGAAGTCCCCCCTTCTTTTCGATACTCTAAAAAGGCCCCGCCGCTCTGAGAGCGGCGGGGCCTTCCATACTACAGTCGGACGAGATCTTACTTGTTGTCCACGGAGAACATATAGGCGATGAGCTCCACCATCTTGTTGGCGTAGCCGCACTCGTTGTCGTACCAGGACACGACCTTCACGAAGTTGTCGGTCAGGGACAGGCCGGCCTTCTTGTCGAAGATGGAGGTGCGGGGATCGCCCAGGAAGTCGCTGGAAACGACGTCCTCGTCGGTATAGCCCAGGACACCCTTCAGCTCGCCCTCGGAAGCGTCCTTCATGGCCTTGCAGATGTCCTCATAGGAAGCGGGCTTCTCCAGACGGACGGTCAGGTCGACCACGGACACGTCCAGGGTGGGGACGCGCATGGAGATGCCGGTCAGCTTGCCGTTGAGCTCGGGGATGACCTTGCCCACGGCCTTGGCGGCGCCGGTGGAGGAGGGGATGATGTTGCCGGTGGCGGCACGGCCGCCGCGCCAGTCCTTCATGGAGGGGCCGTCCAGCAGCTTCTGGGTGGGGGTGACGGAGTGGACGGTGGTCATCAGGCCCTCGACGATGCCGAACTTATCATTCAGCACCTTGGCGATGGGGGAGAGGCAGTTGGTGGTGCAGGAAGCGTTGGAGACATAGGTCATGTCGGAGGTATACTTCTCGTTGTTGACGCCCATGACGAACATCGGGGTGTCGTCCTTGGAGGGGGCGCCCATGACGACGTGCTTGGCGCCGGCTTCGATGTGGCCCTTGCACAGATCCTTGCTCAGGTGCTTGCCGGTGCACTCGCAGATATACTCGGCGCCGACGGAGGCCCAGGGGATGTCCTTGACGTCCATAGCGGTGAAGATCTTGAAGGACTTGCCGTTGATGATCAGGGAGTCGTCGGTGTAGCCGATCTCGCCGTTGAAGCGGCCATGCACGCTGTCATACTTCAGCATGTAAGCCATATACTCGGGGTTCATGAAGGGATCGTTGACGGCGACGACCTCGACATCGTCGCGGCCCAGGGCGGCGCGGAAGACAACGCGGCCGATACGGCCAAAACCATTGATACCGATCTTCGCTTTCATAATACAGAAACTCCTTTCGATACTTGGGCACAAATTTGTGCCGGAATGCCGTATAAAAGATTGCGTAAACGATTTGTTTGAAGATTTTCCAGTAGCTATACTATCACAACGTGAAGTTTTTGGCAATCATCATTTCAAACAACAATTCTCAAAGGCCATTGTGAATTTTTGATAATAAAGCATCCGGTCCCCAAGTCTGGCGGAAAATCGACAGAGGCCCTCCCGGAAAAGGGTCCCCAAAAAGCCGGGGATCATGCACGCGAAGCCCTGCGCCCCGGCGTTTTCCCGCCTCTCTCCCGCCGCCGGGAGGGCCCGCGGGGCCCCCTCTCCCGCTCCCGGGGGATGCCGGGACGCGCCCCGGTTGACAGCGGCGGTCCCGGGCCCTATAATACCATCATCATCACCGCTAAGGAGGCCCTGATATGCCCGCTGTGAAAGCCGCCGCCCGCAAGCGCATCCTCCTCATCGGCACCGGAGGCACCATCGCCTCGGAGGTGACGGAGGGCGGCCTGGCCCCGGAGCTGACCACGGCGCAGCTGCTGCGCCACGTCCCCGCCATCTCCGGCATCTGCGCCGCGGACTGCGTCCAGCTCCTGAACCTGGACAGCACCAACATCGGCCCCGATCACTGGCTGCGGATGGCCCGGTGCATCCGGGAGCGCTATGCGCAGTACGACGGCTTCGTCCTCACCCACGGCACGGACACCATGGCCTATACGGCGGCGGCCCTCAGCTACCTCATCCAGGGCAGTCCCAAGCCCATCGTCCTCACCGGGGCCCAGAGGCCCATCGGCTTCGACTCCACGGACTCCAAGCAGAACCTGATGGACGCCTTCCGCTGTGCCGCGGAGGACCTGCCGGGGGTATCCATCGTCTTCGACGGCAAGGTCATCCCCGGCACCCGCGCGAAGAAGACCCGCTCCAAGAGCTTCCAGGCGTTCTCCAGCATCAACTACCCCTATCTCGGCATCCTCCGGGACGGGGTGCTCCTGCGCTATATCCGCCAGGAGTGCGGCGAGGCCCCGGTGTTCTATGACCGGCTGGACACGAAGGTGGCCCTCCTGAAGCTGCTCCCCGGCATGGGGCGGGAGGCGGCGGACTTCCTGCTGGCGCGGAACGACGGCCTCATCATCGAGAGCTTCGGCGTAGGGGGCCTGCCGGAGTCCGGCGGCTTTTACCACTGCGTGGAGGAGGCCCTGGCGTCAGGGAAGACCGTCGTCATCACCACCCAGGTGGAGAACGAAGGCAGCGACGTGGGCGTCTATCACGTGGGGCACGCCCTGAAGAACCGGCTGGGGGTCCTGGAGGCCTATGACATGACCACGGAGGCCGTGGCGGCGAAGCTGATGTGGATCCTGGGCCGGACCCGGGAGCGGAGCGAGGTGGAGCGCCTCTTCTACACGCCGGTGGCGAAGGACATCCTCTGGCCGGCGGAGTGACGTCCGGCCCCGGATCCTTTGCACACGGCGCGGGCTTTTTGACGACGCCCTCTCGTGCCGCCTCCGGGGCCCCGGCCGCCGGCGGCGATCTTGGACGGGGCGGCAAAAAATCCCCGCTTCCTTTTTCCGCTCGTTTGTGATATGATCGATACGTATGAAGCGTCCCCTGCCGGGGACGAGAAAGGAGGCCCGGCCATGCCCGCAGCGCCTTGGCGGGAGACGGCGGTCCTCTCCCGCATCCGCTCCGCCGCCAGCCGGGGGGCCTTGTCCCACGCCCTGCTCCTCACCGGCCCCGGAGACCGGCTCGCCGCCGCCCGGTCCGCCGCCGCCGCCTTCCAGTGCACCGGCCCGGAACGGGACCGCCCCTGCGGCGCCTGCCCTGCCTGCCGGAAGGTCCGGGAGGGCATCCACCCCGACGTCATCACCGTCCGGGACACGGAGCACAAGACCATCGCCGTGGAGGTCATCCGGGACATCCGGAAGGACGCCTACATCCGCCCCAACGAGGGGGCCCGGAAGGTCTACCTCTTCCCGGACTGCGCCCTGCTGACGGAGGCGGACCAGAACGTCCTTTTGAAGCTGGTGGAAGAGGGCCCGCCCTATGCCGCGTTCCTCTTCTGCGCCGAGAACCCGGCGGCGGTGCTCCAGACCCTGCGCTCCCGCTGCATAGAGCTGCGGCTCCATCCCGCCTCCGGGACCGCCCCCGCGGAGGACGGGGACGGCGAGGCCCTCTGCCGCACCATCCTGAAAAAGGAGCCGGGCGCCGCAGCAGAGCTGGCGGTCCGGCTGGAGAGGAAGAAGCTCAGCCGGGAGGCCCTGGCCGCCCTGCTGGAGCGGAGCGGGGCCCTGTTCTCCGAGGCCCTGGTCCTCCTCTACGGCGGGACCGTGGAGGAACGGGACCGGGAGCTCGCCGGGCTCATCGGAGGACGCTTGACAAAAACGCAGATCGTGCGCATGATAGAGCTATTGAAGGAATACCGTCGAGAGTGCGGCTATAACGTCGGCCCCGGGCATGTGCTGGGGGCCCTGGCCGCGGAATTGGAGGAGATCTTTTGACCGAAGTTATCAGCGTCCGCTTTCGCGGCGGGAGCAAGACCTATTTTTTCGACCCCAAGGGCATCCAGGTCCGCACGGGGGAGAACGTGATCGTCCAGACCGCCCAGGGCCTGGAGTTCGCCGCATGCACCCAGGGGAACCATGAGGTGGCCGACGAGGCCATCGTCAAGCCCCTCAGCGCCATCGTCCGCAAGGCCACGGAGAACGACTTCCGGGTCGTGGAGTACAACCGGAAGCGGGAACGGGAGGCGTTCGGCATCTGCGAGGGCAAGATCGCCGACCACGGCCTGGAGATGAAGCTGGTCAGCGTCTCCGTGGGCTTCGACAGCAACAAGATCGTGTTCTACTTCACCGCCGACGGGCGGGTGGACTTCCGGGAGCTGGTCCGGGATCTGGCCTCCGTCTTCCGGGCCCGCATCGAGCTGCGGCAGATCGGCGTCCGGGACGAGGCGAAGATGATCGGGGGCCTCGGCATCTGCGGCCGGCCCTTCTGCTGCGCCCAGTTCCTGGACGGGTTCATGCCCGTGTCCATCAAGATGGCCAAGACCCAGAACCTGAGCCTGAACCCCACCAAGATCTCCGGCACCTGCGGGCGGCTGATGTGCTGCCTCAAGTACGAGCAGAACGCCTATGAGGACGCCGCCAAGCGGATGCCGAAGGTGGAGTCCTTCGTCCAGACCCCCGACGGCCCCGGCAACGTGAAGAGCGTGGAGCTCCTGCGGGAGCTGGTGAAGGTCAGCCTGGACAGCGGGCCGGAGAACCTGAAGACCTATCACAGCTGCGAGATCAAGATCCTCCGCAACGGCAAGGGGAGCCGGGAGGGCATCGAGATCCCGGAGCGCACCGTCCGCTTCGTGGAGGAGAAGGAGGAAGAGGAGCTGATCCAGCCCGTGTTCTCCACCTCCTACTACACGGACGACCATCTGGCGGACGCCCCCCGCCGGGAGAAGATGGGCATGGAGGGCGGCGACACCGGGAAGCCCCGCCACCGCCACCGGGGAGGCCGCCGGAAGAGCGGCCCCCGTCCCGAGGGGCAGCCCCCCGCCTCCCAGCAGCCGCCCAAAAAGCAGGGCCAGCCCCCCCGCCCGCCCAAGCAGCGCCAGGACCGCCCGGAGGGCCAGCGGGAAGACCGTCCCGCCGGGGAGAACAAGCGCCGCCGCCCGCCCTACCGCAATGGCGGCAGGCGCTGGAACAAGGGCGGGGACGCGCCGAAACCTTAAAAGCAGGCAAACGCGGCGGCGAAGTTGGTACTTCGCCGCCGCCAGGCCGTCGAAAACGTCTTTTCGACAGCCTGGCAAGTTTTCAGAACTTTTTTGAAAGTCCTGAAAACTTTTTTTATTGAAAACGAAAGGGACCCTTCCTGGGTCCCTCTCGTAACTCTCTTCCTTCCCGTCGATGTAGTCCCCTCTGCTTTTTCGACAAGCTGCGCGGCGGCGAAGTACCAACTTCGCCGCCGCTTCATCATGGATATCCGTCCCGGGGCCGTCCGATCCCCTCAGGCCCGGGCGTCCAGCCCGCCGCCGATGGAGGTCAGGAACTTTTGCCAATCGTTGACGTACTTCTGATAGGCGGAGCACTGGGGCCTGAGCGTCTGCCCGGACTGGGCCAGCATCTGATCGATCTTGATCTCCCAGGCGGTGAGCTTCCGGTCCGCCGGATCCTGGTAGAACTCTTCCCAATAGCTCCTGCTGGAGTTCCCCCAGCGCAGCACCTTGGGATCTCTGGCGGAGGCCCGGGCCGTCAGCTCCTGCCCGGCGGAGGCTCCCGCCCGGATGGCCTGGGCGGCGTCGCCGCTGCGCTGGAAGGCGCTCATGACGGCCTGATAGACCCCGTCGAAGATGCTCCGGTCCACCGGGGCGAAGGTGCCCCTGGGCTCCCCCGGCAGGCGGGTGCGCTCACTCTCGGCCAGGGACCGGTCCAGCGCGTCCAGGATGTTCTGGTGCCCCTGGGCCCGGCTCCCCCGGAGCAGGGCCGCCATGTCCTTGCTCACCAGCCCCTTTTGGATCAGCGCCTCGGCCTTCATGTCGATCAGGGACACGTTGAGGGCCTGCACGGCCTCGCTCCGCCCCCAGGAGGAAGCGCCGGAGAGCTCCGCCCGGTACTCCTGGGCGATCTGCCCGGCGGCAGTCAGGTCCTGGACCGAGTATTTGGCCCCGCTCTGCCCCGCCGTACGCTCCCCCCGAAGCTGAGCGGCAAGGTATGCGTCGTGGTTTTTCAGCCACACGCCGTCGGGCCCGGACTGGGCGATGGACTCGTGGACCCTCCCCAGGGCGCCGCGATAGGCGTCCTCCTTCTCGGCGAGGAGGACGGAAAAGCTGTCCCGGATCTCCTGGGCGTCCTGGTCGGACACGCCCAGGTCCTCCTGCAAAAGCTTGGTATAGCCGTCGATCAGCCCGTCCTTCCCGGCCTGATAGACCTCCTCCAGCTTCGCCAGCTGGGCGGCCAGCTCGTCGCCGCTGTAGTTGCGCTCCAGCTTATCCTGCACCGACACATAGCGGGAGGCCATGTAGTCCAACCCGTCCTCCAGCTCCTCCGGCGTGGTGGTCTTGAAGCCCGAGAACTCCCGGGTCAATACGCTCCAGTTCACGGAGCCGTCCAGCCCGTCCTTCCGCAGGCCCTGGATGTAATCGGCGATGACCTCTTCCTTGGTGGGCCCGCCGCCCTGGATGCCCAGGTCCCATCGGGCCTGGATGCGCCAGTTCTCCAGGAACTCCCTGGACTTCTCCGGGTCGTCCAGGTCCTTGAGGTTGAAGGTCTGGGTCTCCTGTTTCCAGAGGCTGTCCGCCGCGTCCCAGACGGAGTAATCCTCCCGGTAGCCCTGGCGGGCGGCGAAGTCATAGCTCTTCAGCGTCGAGATCCCGGAGATGTCCGTGCCGGGAGCCGTGCTGGAGCCCCCCGTCCCGGCGGCGGCCTGGGTCAGGGGCCCCTTGGGCGCTTCGGAGATCATGTTTTTCGCAATGGGGATGCTCGACAAATAGTTGTTGACGTCCATAGCTGTTCCCTCCATGATGGATAGATCCTCTTATTATCCCTATCGGCAGAATCTGCCAAAAATTAAGTGGGCGCGGAAAGCGGCGGCGAAGTACGAACTTCGCCGCCGCTTGGGCTGGTGAACGATCTTCCGCCGCTCCGGGCGCTCACACGGAGAACAGCAGCTCGGAATACACCGGGAAGGGCCACGCCTCGGCGGAGGTCAGCTCCTCCAGCTTGTCGGCGGTCTCCCTGGCGGCGGTCATGTCGGGGATCAGCACGTCGTGGCAGTAGCGCATGGCGGCCTCGGGGTCGGAGGGGACCGCGGCCATATCGGCCTCCAGCTTGACGCAGCCGTCCATCAGCGTGTCCGTCAGGGCGGAGAGCTTCTGGGACGCCGCCGTCTCATACCGGCTGGAGCATCCGGTCTCCTTCTTCTTGAACGCCCGCTCGCAAAGGTCCGCGGCGTACTTCGACACGGCGGGGAGGATCTCGTGGCGGATCATGTCGATCATGGTCCTGGCCTCGATGGAGAGGACGGTGGAGTAGTTCTCCACATGGATCTCATACCGGGCCCGGACCTCCTCCTCGGTGTAGATGCCGTGCTTGACGAAGAGGTCGATGTTCTTGGGCTGGACATAGGCGGGCAGGGCGTCGGCGGTGGACTTGAGGTTGCTCAGGCCCCGGCGCTCGGCCTCGGCGATCCAGTTCCCGTCATAGCCGTTGCCGTTGAAGATGATGCGCTGATGCTCGGTGAAGGCCCGGCGGATCAGCTTCTGGAGGTCGCCCTGGAAGTCGGAGGAGGGCTCCAGCTCGTCGGCGAACTGCTTGAGCTCCTCCGCCATGATGGTGTTCAGGGCGATGTTCGGCCCGGAGATGGACTGGGAGGAGCCCAGCATCCGGAACTCGAACTTGTTCCCGGTGAAGGCCATGGGGGAGGTGCGGTTGCGGTCGGTGGTGTCCTGCCGGATGGCGGGCAGCACGTCCACGCCGATCTCCAGGGTCTTCTTGCTGGTGTCCGTGTACTCCGTCCCCTGGACGATGGACTCCACCACGGCGTTCAGCTCGTCGCCCAGGAAGATGGACAGGACGGCGGGGGGCGCCTCCTGTGCGCCCAGGCGGTGGTCGTTGCCCGCGCTGGCGACGGTGGTGCGGAGGAAGTCCTGATAGTCGTCCACGCCCTTGACGAAGGCCGCCAGGAACAGGAGGAACCGGGCGTTCTGGCTGGGCGTGGAGCCGGGCTTGAAGAGGTTCTTGCCGGTGTCGGTGCTCAGGGACCAGTTGTCGTGCTTGCCGGAACCGTTCACGCCGGCGAAGGGCTTCTCATGGAGCAGGCACACCAGCCCGTGGCGCTCCGCCACCTTTTTCATGATCTCCATGACCAGCTGGTTGTGGTCGCAGGCGGTGTTGGCGTCGGTATAGATGGGGGCCATCTCGTGCTGGGAGGGGGCCACCTCGTTGTGCTTCGTCTTGGAGGTCACGCCCAGGGCCCACAGGGTCTCGTCCAGGTCCTTCATGTAGGCGGCGACCCGGGGCTTGATCGCGCCGTAGTAGTGGTCGTCCAGCTCCTGGCCCCGGGGGGGCTTCGCGCCGAAGAGGGTCCGGCCCGTCATGCGCAGGTCCCTGCGCCTGTTATAAAGCGCCTTGTCCACCAGGAAGTACTCCTGCTCGGGGCCCACCTGGGCGGTGACCCGGCGGGTCTCGGTGTCGCCGAAGAGGCGCAGGATGCGGATGGCCTGGCGGCTGACCTCCTCCATGGACTTCAGCAGGGGGGTCTTCTTGTCCAGCGCATGGCCGGAGTAAGAGCAGAAGATGGTGGGGATGCACAAGGACCCCTCCTTCAAGAACGCGAAGGACGTGGGATCCCAGGCGGTGTAGCCCCGGGCCTCGAAGGTGGCGCGGAGCCCGCCGGAGGGGAAGGAGGAGGCGTCCGGCTCGCCGCGGACCAGCTCCTTGCCGGAGAACTCCATCATGATCCGCCCGCCGCCGGTGGGGGAGATGAAGCCGTCGTGCTTCTCCGCGGTGACGCCGGTCATGGGCTGGAACCAATGGGTGAAGTGGGTGGCGCCCCGCTCCACGGCCCACTGCTTCATGGCCTCGGCGATCTCGTTGGCGGTGGAGATGTCCAAGGAAGTGCCCTCGGTGACGCATTTCTTCCACGCGCCATAGGAGGCGGGGGACAGGCGGTCCTTCATGGTCTCCTCGTTGAAGACCATGCTGCCGAAGAGCTCAGGGAGCTGTAAGGTGGTACTCATATCGTCTTCCTCCTTGATTTCTGACTCTATCGTAACATAAAACGATGCAAACACAATTGGTAATACTTCTAAACTTCCGCCCCCCGAGAGGCCCGTTCATTGTCCGCTGGCGCCGTAGTTGCTGAGGACCCTGGCGGAGGGATCGTCGACGTCGCAGCCCTCCCACTCCTTGTTGGGCATCCAGAAGTCCCGGATCATCCCGGCCTGGCCGGGGTAGTACTTCTCGAAGATCTCCCGGTACAGCAGGCTCTCCTTCGTGAAGGGCGCGGCGTAGGCGTACGTTTTCCGCAGGGCCTCGAACTCCCCGTCGCTGTACTTCTCCTCGGCATAGGCTTTCAGATCGTCCACCATGGAATGCCCCACCGCGTCGGAGAAGGCGGCCTTCTGCCGCCAGAGGATGTCCTCGGGGAGCAGGCGGTCCTTCTCGAAGGCATGGCGCAGCAGGTATTTGCCCATACCGTAGGTGTTGCGCTTCAGGCGGGGGTCCAGGGCCATGACGTATTTCACGAAGTCCAAGTCGCCGAAGGGCACCCGCGCCTCCAGGGAGTTGACGGAGATGCAGCGGTCCGCCCGGAGCACGTCGTACATATAGAGCTCGTCGACCCGCTTCTTGGCCTCGTCCTGGAACGCCTGGTCGCTGGGGGCGAAGTCCGTGTACTTATAGCCGAAGAGCTCGTCGGAGATCTCCCCGGTCAGCAGCACCCGGATGTCCGTCCGCTCGTGGATGGCCTTGCAGCAAAGGTACATGCCCATGCTGGCCCGGATGGTGGTGATGTCCCAGGTGCCCAGCATGGCGATGACCTCCTCCAGGGACTGGAGGACCTGTTCCCGGGTCATGAAGACCTCGGTATGGTCCGCGCCGATGTAGTCCGCTACCTCCCTGGCATACTTGAGGTCGATCGCGTCCTTGTCCATGCCGATGGCGAAGGTCCGGATCTCCTTCCCCAGCACCAGGGCGCTGATGGCGCAGACCAGGCTGGAGTCCAGCCCGCCGGAGAGCAGGAACCCCAAAGGCGCGTCGGCATCCAGCCGCTTGTCCACGCCCGCGATGAGCTTATCCCGGATCTTCCTGCAGGCCGTCTCCAAATCGTCCTGGATGTAGGCATCCACGCTCGTCAGGTCCGCGTAGCGGACGAACTCCCCTCCGGCGTAGTAATGCCCCGGCGGGAAGGGCCGGATCTCCCCGCAGAGCCCCACCAGGTTCTTCGCCTCGCTGGCGAAGACGATGCCGCCCGACCGGTCGTACCCGTAGAACAGGGGCCGGATGCCGATGGGATCCCTGGCGGCGATGAGCTCCCCGGTCTCCCCGTCGTAGATGATCAGCGCGAACTCCGCGTCCAGCCCGGCGAACATCCCCAGCCCCTGCTCCCGGTACAGGGGGAGCAGGATCTCGCAGTCGCTCCCGCTCCGGAAGCGGTAGCCCTTTTCCTGGAGCCGCCTCTTGAGGGGCCGGAACCCGTAGATCTCGCCGTTGCACACCAGCCAGTCCTCCCCCAGATGGAAGGGCTGCATCCCCTCCGGGGTCAGGCCCATAATCGCCAGCCGGTGGAAGCACAGCCAGCCGCCGGGGGTCTCGACGATCCTGGACTCGTCCGGTCCCCGTGACGCCGTCCGGTCGAAGAAGGGGCGGAGCTCCTCCTTCCCCACGGCCTTTTTTTCAAATCCCATGATCGAACACATAGCAGCGACCTCCGAATCGAATCTGTCTTAAAAACAAAAACGCAGCTATCTCCTAAAACATTAGGACGAATAGCTGCTATCCGCGGTGCCACCTAATTTACCTCCCCCTGCCGGGAGACGGTCACCTCCAAGGCTCCAACAAGCCCGTGTGAGGTAACGATCACAACTCGCCGTGCTTACTGCCGGGGGGAGGGAGAGTCCCCCCCGGGTTCAGCTTGGGGCTTCGGAGTGTTCTTCGCGCGGCTTCCTGGTACGGGGTTCCCACTGTCCCCCGCTCACTGGACCGGAGCGTCCGCGGTACTTTTCTCCATCATCGCCTTTCACCTTATCGCTTTGTTGTATCGAAGTCTACACGACGGACGGAGGAAAGTCAATGACGAGATCCACAAGATCCGCAGGCCCCGAGACATATTATTTCTACATAGTTGTATGATGTCTTTCTCCCGCATACAAATCATACAACGTATGACTGCGTGAGCCGCGTCACGCCTCCATGTGCCGCCCCAGGAACGCGGCGATGGTCTGGGCCAGCTTGTACTCCGCGTCCCCGGTGGCCGCGCCGGGCGTGGATCCCACGAAGAGCACCATGCCCAGCAGGTCGCCCTCCGAGAGGATGGGCGCGGCCACGTTGGTGACCAGCTTGTCCGTGCCGTCGCAGACGGGGATCGGGCTGCCCTCGCCGCTGTACTGATAGATGCGGCGGCTCTCCATGATCTGCTCCAGTTCGGAGGTGATGCGCTTGCCCAGCAGCTCCCGCTTGCCGCCGCCGGCCACGGAGATCACGGTGTCCCGGTCCGTCACGGCGCAGATGCTGCCGGTGGACCGGCTCATGGTCTCGCAGAGCTGCCCGGCGAAATCCTCCACGCCGCCCAGCAGCGAATATTTCTTGAAGATGACCTCCCCATCCCGGCTGGTGTAGATCTCCAAGGGGTCGCCCTCGCGGATCCTCATGGTGCGGCGGATCTCCTTAGGGATGACCACCCGGCCGAGATCGTCGATCCGCCGCACGATTCCAGTTGCCTTCATATCCAAAACTCCTTTGAAAGTGATGATCTGTATGTCACTCTGGCAAAAGCTAGTATCTACTGTTTTCCCCTCCTTATCCGGCTGCGGCGCTGGTTATGTCTGGAGATCCGCAACGAAACGCGCCTTTTCAAAATCGGGGCGGCCCTTGCCTTGCGCCGGCATTTATGCTAAACTGAAGGGACTGAACGACTTTTCAAAGGAGGCGCCGCGAACATGCGCATCGACTATCATAAAAGCTACAGCTCCCTCCTGGGCCGCGACATGGAATACAAAGTCTACGGCCACGGAGGCAAGCCCGCCCTGGTCTTCCCCTGCCAGAACGGCCGCTTTTTCGACTGGGAGGGCTTCGGTATGCTGGAGACCCTGGGAGACTACCTGGAGTCCGGGGAGCTCCAGCTCTTCACCGCGGACACCATCGACCGCGAGACCGTCTCCCAGGTCGAGGGGGACCCCTATCACCGGGTCCGGCGGCACGAGGCATGGGTGAACTACCTCACCGACGAGCTGGTCCCCCAGATCCGGGAGATCAACGGCACCGGGCAGGCCCTGCTCTCCACCGGGTTCTCCATGGGGGCCTATCACGCCGGGAACCTCTTCTTCCGCCGGCCGGATATCTTCGATTCCGTCATCGCTCTCTCCGGCGTATACGATACCCATGACATGTACAACGGCTATATGGACGAGGTGGTCTACATCAACGACCCCTGTGCCAGCATCTCCGGGATGCCGCCGGATCATCCTTATATCCAGCTCTACAACCAGCGGAAGATCATGATCTGCGTGGGCCAGGGGGCGTGGGAGGGGCCGCTCCTCGCGGGCACCCGCCGTCTGGACGCCGTGCTCAAGAGCAAGGGGATCGGCGCCTGGGTGGATTACTGGGGCTTCGACGTGGACCACGACTGGCCCTGGTGGAAGAAGCAGATACGCTATTTCCTCCCCAACGTCCTCTGAACGAGCGCGCAAAAAGGGACCGCCTGTCGAAAAGACGTCTTCGACAGGCGGGACAAGTCCCCGGGACTTCGGAAAGTCCCGGGGACTTTTTGATCTGAATGGTGCAGGCGGCCCCTCCCGGGTCTCCCGCACACCCCCTCCTCCCCCTCATCCAAGTCTCCCGCGTCCCCTGGGAACCGGAAGGGACCGCCTGGCGGCGGTCCCTCCCTCATATCCTCTAAACGCTCACTCGCCCATGGGCGCGCCGCACTGGGGGCAGAACTTGCTGTCGGACTCCGCACCGCAGATGGGGCACTTCTTCCCGGCGGGGGCCTCGTCCTCGGCCTCCCCGGCGGCGGGCTCCTCCCGCACGGGCTTGCTGGCTTCCAGCTCGGCGATCTTGGCCTTGGAGGCGTTGACGGCTTCCACAGCCTCCCGCACCGCGTCGGGGATCTCGCCCTCGTACTCGCTGACGAACCACTCGCCGATCGCGCGGAAGTTCTTGTCGATCTCCTTCTGCTCCCCGGCGATGGCGACGTTGATCTTCACCAGGTCGGCCGCATCCTTGGTCCGGTCGGCGGCCTTGTTGGCCATATCCTTTGCCTTGCGGGTCAGTTCATCGAAATTGAACGCCATATCGTTGTTCCCCTTTCATATTTTGGACCTGCGTGCAGGCTCCAGGTCCCGTCGCTTCGTGGACTACAGCATCCAGTATAACGTATCCACTTTTGAAACGCAACAGGATTTCCCAATGTTTACAGTTCCTTTTCATTCCGGCGCGCCGGCGCGGCTCAGCGCTCCTGCTCCGCCTTGCGCACGGCGCCGCTCACCGCGTCGATCTCGTAGTCGTACTCGACCCCGTCCGCCGTGAACTCGATCTCATAGACCCAAACGCCGTCATCCTCGTCCAGCTCTCCCCGGAGGTAGCCGGCGTCTCCCGCCCGAACCCCGGCGTGGGCCAGGGCGGCGGCCTGCGCGGCGCTCTCGCCGATGAGGGCGGGCCCTTCGCCGCCGGAGGGCCGGGGAGCGCTCCCGCCTCCCCACTCCTGCCCAGCCTTGCGCACGGCCCCGGTGTCGGCCTCGATCTCGTAGTCGTACTCGATCCCGCCCGCGCGGAACTCGATCTCATATATCCGGACGCCGTCGTCCCAGTCCAGCTCGGCCTCGACGGCGGAAACGTCCTCCCCGGCGACTCCGGCGTGGGCGAACGCCGCGGCCTTCGCGGCCTCCTCGCCGGTCCCGGCCCCGGTGTCCGCCGGGACCGAGGCCCCCGCCGGGGCCTCCTCCGGGGCGGGGCCTCCGGATCCCGCCGGGTCCCCGCTCCCGGGGGCGGGCACATAGACGCTCCGCAGGATGTCCGCCTCGCCCTCCAGGACCTCCCCGGTATAGGCGTCGATCTTATATTCGAAATCTCCCAGCGTGATATGGTGCAGCTCCACCTCGTAACAGGCGGGCGTCTCGTCCAGCTCCGGGTCCACGTCCCAGGTGACGGCGTCCGCCTCCAGGGTGCCGGCATGCTCTTCCGCGGCCTGCGCGGCGGCAGAGGAGCCGATCGGCATCCCCGGCGCCCCGGCGGTCCAGAGCTGTTCCAGCTCCTCTGTGCTCAAGGCCGACAGCTCCTCGGCGGAGAGGGTGTCGTTCCGGTCCCGGACGGCCTCGATCAGGGCGCTTTTGCCGGGAGAGGGCCCGGCGTCCGGGGAGCCGGCCGGCCCTACGGCCTGCGCGTCCTGCGTGGAGGCCCGGCCGGCCGCGTCCGCGGTGCCGGAGCGGACGAGCTGCCAAGCCCGGAGGCCCAGTACCAGCACCAGCAGGGCCAGGGTGGCGATGATCAGCCAGCGGATCATGCGTTTTTCGATCGTCTCGTGTTTCTGAGAGTCCATGGGACCCACCGTCCTTCCCTCAAGGTATCTCCCTATATTATAGCGGAGGCCGGGGAAAAAGTCCAGGGCCCCATGGATTTAGGATTGACACCGCCTTGAAAAACGGGTAGAATGGATACGCTGTTTTGGACACGCCCTTGTAGCTCAGCAGGATAGAGCGACCGCCTCCTAAGCGGAAGCAGGAGCGTTTCCCCAAAACCGTATATCAAGCGCATACAAGTGAATAGGCCCCGATAGCTCAGATGGATAGAGCGGTCGCCTCCTAAGCGACAGGCCGCTGGTTCGAATCCAGTTCGGGGTGCCAAAAACGCCGGATATAGCGAAATATCCGGCGTTTTTATAACTTTTTTCGGGCGATTGTGCCTACAAACTCATTTCTCTTTTTATTCATTCGCTCTGAATACTTTGCCTACAAATTCTCAGCGTTTTGGGACTGAAAATTGCTATTTTTCCTACACTTGCCTACATTTAACTGTTTTTAACCCTTCATTTCCGCTCCCCGTTGGCCTCTTTCAGCAATTCAGTCAATAGCTCCGGGTGCTGCCGTATCAACTGCTTTAGGAGGTCTACGGTGGCGCTGTCGGCCTCCGCTGGCTTCTGGTCGGCTCCTACCTTAGAGAAAAATCCACTGTCCATCTCCTGCGCAATCAGCTTGCGGTCAGCGTCAAAACCGTGGGCGTAGGTATCTGTGACCATACGAGCTTCGGCATGGCCTGTGTCGCCTTGGACAGCCTTGATTTTTGTCCATAGTGACCTCCTCTCGAAATGTTAGCATTATCCGGGGAAAACGGGGCAGGACGTGTAAAGGTACGCCCCGCCCCAAAAGCGGCCCCGGAAAGCCTTGAAAACAGTGGGGTTTTATACCCCCAAATGCTCACGCCTCACCCCCGGTATTTCCGCATATATCCCCGCTGTTTTTTCTGCCTTGCGGCCTTGGAGCAAGCCTCGGAGCAGTAGCGCCGCCGCCCGTCCGGGAGAAAGGGCCGCCCGCAGATGGGGCAAGGCCGGGTTTCCGGGGCGGGCCCCTCGGTATTGAGGGCGGCCTCCAGCACCGGGTTCAGCGGCAGGACGGCCTCCCGGAAGTAGCGGCAGTAAGCACCCGTCCAGCACTTCCCCAGCATATGGCACTCGCAGTCCAAAGGCAAGCATCCCATTTCCCGGTCATAGTTGGCGCACCATTTTGTGACAAGGGAGCGGATGGCCGCCTTTTCCTCACGGGTCAGCTCGCGCAAAAGCATCACCTCCCGCCCGGCCTGCCCAAAAGGGACTGAAAACAGGAGCCGCAGCGGATGCCCCGCCAGTAGGGACAGCCACGGCACCGGGAGCCCTCGGGGGGCTTATCCGGGCGCGGGGCCTGGGGCCGGGGGCGGCGTTTCATTTCCCGTTCCAAAGGGTTCGCTGTGAAATTCATTCGCCGCCCTCCGTTTCTTCCCCGTCCTCATCCCACGGGGGGAGGTCGTCATATTCACCGCCGCCATAGTCCTCGCCGTATTCCTCCGCCTCGTCAAAGTCCCCGCCGGGCCCGGCGGCCTGCTGTTTCGGGCGGTATATCTTGAAGTACCACCCGGCCCCGCCGCCGAGGGCCAGCACCACCAGCACCAACAGGAGCGTCCCCGCCCCGCCGGATTTTTCCGGTTCTGGCTCGGGCTCCGGCTCGGCGGGAGGTTCCGGCTCGGGCTCCGGGAGCGGCTCGGGAACGGCCTCCGGGGAGGGCTCCGCAAGGGCCATCAGGTCGGCCACGGTGACGGCGTTCAGGAAGTACACATTTTCCGTCTCCCGCTGGCGGTCAATCACCAGATAGAACACGGACTCGTCCGCCGCCATGATGGTGAAAAATTCTTTGCCGTCCTGGTCGGTGGCGTTATCCACCATCGTCCCCTGGCCGTCCGGGTTGAACGGGTTGGGCTCCGGCTCCGGGGTGGCCGGGGGCTCGGTGGGCTCCACGGGGTCAAGCCCCTCCCACGAAGTCCCGCCCGTACCGTCCTCCCACTCCTCGCCGCCCCCGGCGTAGGCCGTGGTCGTAATGCCGCACATCAAAAAAGCGGCGCACAGAGCCGCCGCCACTACACGATATTTTTTCATTTTCATTCCGCGTCCTCCTTTTCCGGCCCAGCGGACTTCGGGACATTTTGTCCCAAAGCGTCCCCGGCCTTGATGCGCTGGAGCACCAGCGGGAGCTCCTCAAGGGAAATGCTCATCCTTGCCGAAATACTTGTTCAGTTCAGCGGCGGAAATAATCACCTTGTCTAGGGACATTTTGTCTCGAGGTGGGGACGGGGGCTTGTCCGTGGCCGCCTTATCAGCCTTGGCCGGGCGGCCACGGCGGGCCCCCGGCCCTCCCGGTTCGCCGGGCCCCGCTTTTTCTTCCTTGGGCTTGCGCCCCCGCCTGCCCTTGGGCTTATCCTCCGGGGCGGGCTTTTTTTCTTCGGCGGCCTTGCCCTTTTTATCGGGCTCCTTTTCCCCGGCGGCCTTATCCTCCGTGGCCGGGGTGGGCGGCTGTTCCGGTTCGGGCGGCTCATTCTTTTCCATCTCCGCACGTTCCGCCGCCCGGCGCTCCGCCATCAGCTTTTCAATCTGGTCAGCGGAGACATTCACCTCGCCGGGGGCCCCAGCGGGGGCATCCTGGGCGGGCGTATCCCCGGCGGCCTGCTCGGGAGTGTTCTCCGGGGCCGGGGGCTCCGGCGCGGGAGCGTCCTGGGCGGGCGGTTCCCCGCCAGTCTGCTCGGGAGCGTTTTCCGGGGCCGGGGGCTCCGGGGTGGGAGCACCCTCCGGGCCAGCATCGAACAAGCTGGGCTGGGAATTTTCTTCCTGGCCTGTGTTCAGTTTTTCGTCTGCCATTCGTTACCTCCTTTTTTAATTTCGTGAATGTTGCACAAATCTTGCGCTAAAAGTTTGTTACTATTTTTTCGCCTCCCTCCCGGCTATCCACGCAAAAAAGCCGCCCGTTTTTTCATGCCGGACGGCTTTTTGCGTAATGTGATAGCTCTGATTAAATTTTTTTGTGGGTGTAGGCTCCGAAAAGCCTTGATATTACAGTGTTCCTAATAGGAGCCATTCATACCAAAGGTGTGGCAGACAGCGGAGGTAATGAAGCAGCCGGACGAGGAAGAACTTTGGGATTGGGATGGAGCGGGCGCGGAATTTTCTATTACATAGTTACTCTCATCAATGACCGGCTCACTTTCCAAAAAACTCTGTAAAGATGTACCTGCACTTTCTAAAACATCTGAACTAAACGTTTCCTTATTATCCGGTTTTCCAGCAGCAATGAACAAGAAATAATTCACAAAGAACTCAATTATCTGTGCAATGGTAACATCCCGGGCACCAGTAATATCATCCGAGCATTCGCTCGAACCAAAGCCAATCTCAAATGCTTGGATATCATTGATTCTGAAAGCGGAAAACTGGTATCCAAATCGATTATACCGCCTAGTTATTTTTATAGATGCGATTTCATTTAACGCAAAGCTATATAGTTGCTCATCGGATTGATCTTGCTTTATATAACCCTTTTGATTGGTCAAAAGCATCCCGTTCTTACAATTAATGTTGGAGTTTGGTATCAATATGATTGGAATTTCACCGTCTCTATATGGAGCAAAATATTCTTTTGCTTCTTCTAATGCAGATTTGAAGGTAGAATTGATACTCTCTTTTGTAATAATACGATGGTAACTAAATTTTGCGCTGACAAGTTTCGTGGTATGGTCAATATCTAATGTAAGGGAATCATATACAGTTCTAAAAACAATATTGTTTACTAATTTTTTTGCATAGACCTTGGGGTCGAGGTCTGATGGAAAAGCTGCATAGAACTCAAATTCTTCGAGTTTTTTTAGTATTTTATTTAGCACTCTTGTAATCTGAGGGGTAGAGTCCAACGCCTTTAATGCCTCATATTTTGTGCGCAACTGCTCCAATGTTTTCTCGGGAAGTTTTTTCGCTGCTTCAAAATTTGCTTCATTTTCCGCCTTGCGCTTGGCCTCTTCCTCCGCTTTGGCGGCAGCCTCGGCCTCGGCTTGAAGAATACGCTGTTTTTGGGATTCTAGCTTTGTGATATACTTTTTGACATTGATATCGGAGTAATCCTTCACCAATTCTTGAAAAGCACATATTTTGTTATCAATGTTCTCAATTGTTTTTTCCGGCAGACTTAGAATTGGCTCCAGTAATTCCGCGACAACCTCGCTCTTTTTAATATTGTAGTCTTCCTCAATGCCAAAAAGTCGAACGATTTTTTGAATTTCCCGCTTGTTTGTTTGTGGAATCCTATACAGTATTGTGTAAGCGTCAATGGGGAAATAGGGGTCAAACGGAAGTCCCTGACAAATCAAGTCGATTACGGGTTCATATTCAGAAGTCTGATTTGTGGAAACCAATCTACTCATAATTTCTTCAGCTTTACCAATGGGTTCCAATGCCCTAGCAGTATCAAAAACTGGCACTTCCAAAAGGCCATCGGACGATAGGAGTGTTTCGGTGACGCTCCACATCGTTCTGCACCAGGAATCGAGAGCATCAGAAAGATTTTGAATATGATTACGCTCCTGATAAAATTGATTTTTAAGTTTTTTCAGTTTGGTACGGTCAGAAGAACTGGTTATCGAATCTCCTATTCCTCGTATCATATCTGTACCCAGATTTAAGGCCCCGGCAGTAAAAGCGCCTTTGATTGCTCCACCTATACCGAAGCCGCCCCCCTGCCAGCGCGAACGGTTGGCAAATTTGGCCGCCCGATAAGAACTCATGGCCTCTGCTAAATCCATAAATTGATTGGCGGTTTCGTTGTAGTATTTGAAAACTGAACACAAGTAGGTTTGCAGCTTTTTTACTTGGTCGTGGATCAGGGCCAATAATGGCTCAATTACCACAGTCAGTTTCTCTTTCTGGATGACAGCAGGAATTTGATAGATAAGAGATTTGCCATAGGATGTAGGAGCAATTACCATGGTATCATGTTTGTTCAAAATTGCGTTGATAGGCTTGATTTGGTTCCGTTTCAGTTTGTCGATGTTCAACCGATTCATTGCTTCTTTAACGGATGGTTTGAGTTTCATAGAGAAAACCCCCTAACTGATATTAGCTCCACAATCATGCCGAGCATTATAATCTTGTTAGGTGGGAATCATTTTATTATGTGCTTGTGGTGACGATTTTAATCGTTTCACTCAATTTTTGCTTATTATTAAAATGTTGTGACAACTGCCCTGCTAAGGCGGTTTGTGGTGATATTTGGCGATTAATGTTATTAAAAACAACATTTAGTAAGGGCATATTAGGACACACTAATAGGGCTGCACGTTCATACTAGCGGAAGAATTGTATTGCTATTTGATATACATGGTGGTATAATAGGAACGAAAGGCGGTGTATCAAATGGCAGCGAAAACAGCAAATGTCTTGGCCCGTGTGGAGCCTGACGTGAAAGAACAAGCCGAGGCAATTATGGCGAAACTGGGGGTCCCTGCCTCAACGGTCATCAATATGCTCTACAAACAAATCATTATGACAAGAAGCATCCCGTTTGCTTTATCCGTCCCCAGCGCCCCCATAGCCCGTGACGAAATGGATACAGCAACCTTTAATGCGATGATGGAAGAAGGATTGTCACAGGCCAAAGCTGGACATGGATACTCCTTAGATGAAGCGTTCAATCTGTTGCATAAGGGTGTGTGAAAATGGAGTATGAGGTCAAGATAACTTCATATGCGCTACAGCAGATGCAGGAAATTGTACACCATATATCAGCAACGCTTCAATCACCGGAAAATGCGACACGTTGGCTTGACACGATCAAGGAAGAATTGGCATCCTTGTCCTTTATGCCCGCTAGGATTCCTCTGACAGAGGAAGAACCTTGGCACAGCCAGGGCATACATAAAATGGTTGTGAAAAATTTCCTTGTGTACTTCTGGATTGATACCGATAATCTACGCATTTGGGTTACTGCTGTGGTCTATGGCAGACGTAATCAGCGCCAACAACTAGAACAAATGAGTTCTAATGGGGAACCTAGTAATTAAAATATCGGAGGCAAAAAGATGACATTATTGAACTTAGGCGAGATGAAAGAATTTACAGGTGAATTTAAGTCTTTGAAAGATGGTACTATTGTGCCTGTTGAATTGACACTATTCCCGGAATCACAAAAATCTTTATCGGATGTTCTTCAGAGGAAGCAAGTTACTCGGGACAATCAGCATATATTGATTGACCAATTGATTATTCATGAAACCGGAAAGGCCGTCATTGAAGAAGGACAATATTCTGTTCTTAAATCAGGAAATTCTTACATAATGACGGATGCTCCAAGACATCCTGCAAATTTTATGGCTAAACTTATGACACTGATTCCTCCTAAGAGTGATCCCACGACACACTATGCTTGTGAAGTAATACTAGGAAATATACAGTTAGACCTATCTGGGTGTTCAGCGCAGCCTCTGACTGATGGATATATTTTATACGAGAAAGTCCCTATGATGCTTTATCCGTCGCAA
This sequence comes from uncultured Oscillibacter sp., assembly GCF_910584465.1. Taxonomy (GTDB): domain Bacteria; phylum Bacillota; class Clostridia; order Oscillospirales; family Oscillospiraceae; genus Oscillibacter. Next base: position 4,146 of record NZ_CAJUBK010000035.1, on the reverse strand, counting down.
AAATACTCTGCTAAAGCTATCGAATAGGCATGTAAAAGATAGTTGAGTGTGCAGGTTTTTACCTACAAATCTGCCTACAGACAGCCCAACAGCGGCTAAAATCAGCTAAAAATAAAATCGGTCAATTAACAAGCAAAACCCGGCAATCCCTTGCGACAAAAGGGATTGCCGGGTTTTTGCAGGGGGTGCACACAGCGGTCAAAAACCTGTTCGCCTTACTCCTAAGCGGTAGGCCGGAGGTTCGAATCCTCTCAAGGGTGCCAGCTCAGAGATCCCCGCCACCGTTCCGTTTCCGCCTTGCGGCGAAAACTGCACTCTGGTGGGGATCTCTTCGCTTTCCGCCGCGACTCGCTCCGCTGGACTCGCGGCGGAGGGGGACGGGGGATGCGGGACATGCTCTCCGTCGGAAAACTTCGATCTCGACCGCTCATTGCAGCAAAAGGATCCCCACCGCCGCTCCGTTTCCGGCTTCGCCGAAAACTGCGCTCTGGTGGGGATCCCTTCGCTTCCCGCCGCGCCCCGCTCCGAAGGCGCCCCCGGAGCGGCCGCCGTTGGACTGGGATCTGCAGCGCCGGAGTCACCGCGCCTTTGCCAGGCGCTCGACAGCCTCTGCCTCCGTCGCGGTGAAAAAGAAATGCCGCCCCTGGTTGGACTCATAGATGAAGTCCCGGAGGGGCTTGCTGGTATAGCGGGAATAGTCGCCGAAAACGGCGGCCTTCACATGGTAATTGACAAATTTCTGGAGGATCTGCCCCGCCACGCCGGTGCTGAGGATGAAGAAGTCCTCTCCCAGCAGCCGCTTGTCGATGGCGATGCGCTCCGCCCCCGCCTCATATCTCACGGTCATCGCCAGGTCTAACGCATCCTGCGGGGCGGCGATCTCCGCCTGTTCGCCGGAGACCACCGCGATGTCCGTCCCGTCCATGTCCACATATTCGATATTCATAAGATCTCCTCCTTCAAGAAAACTCGCGGTACAGATCCCAGCCGGTCGATAAGGATACCATAAAACAGATCCGTTGTCAAACGGCCGCCCCTTCCCTTTTCCCCCGGATCGTGGTATACTGCCCTTCAGATCCGATCTCACAGCAAGGAGGGACCTCTATGCGGGCCGAAGAACGGCGGCAGGCCATCTTGGAACATCTGCGGCAGTCCAGCCGCCCTGTCAGCGCCGGGTATCTGGCGGAGCGCTTTTCTGTCAGCCGCCAGGTGGTGGTGGGGGACGTGGCCCTGCTCCGCGCCGCCGGGGCGGACATCTCCGCCACGCCCAGGGGCTATGTCATCCTGAAGGCCGGCCGGGGCCTCACCCGGCGGGTGGCCTGCCGGCACGACGCCGCCGGGATGGAGTCGGAGCTCTGTGCCATGGTGGACCAGGGCTGCGCCGTGCTGGACGTAATCGTGGAGCATCCGGTCTACGGCCAGCTCACCGGGCCCCTCCAGCTCTCCAGCCGGTATGACGTGGGCCAGTTCCTCCTCCGCTGCGGCGCGGAGGAGGCCCGGCCCCTCTCGGACCTCACCGGGGGCATCCACCTCCACACCCTCTCCTGTCCCGACGAGGCCGCGTTCCGGCGGGTCCAGGCGGCCCTGCGGGAGCTGGGCGTCCTGCTGGAGGGGTGAGCGATGGGACGGAACGGCACGCGCGACATGACGGTGGGCCCGCCCGCCGGGCACATCCTCTATTTTGCCCTGCCCCTGTTGGCGGGGAGCCTGCTCCAGCAGCTGTACAACATGGTGGACAGCTGGGTCGTGGGCCGCTACGTGGGCGACGGGGCCCTGGCCGCCGTGGGCGTGGGGTTCCCGGTGCTGACCATGTTCTCCTCCCTGTTCATCGGCCTCTCCAGCGGCGGCACCGTGGTCATCGCCCAGTTCTTCGGCGCGGGGAAGATGGACCGGGTCCGGGACGCGGTGGACACCATCTACGCCGCCTTCCTCCTCTCCATCGTCCCCCTGACGGTCCTGGCCCTGCTGGCGGTGGGGCCCATCCTCCGCCTGCTCCAGGTGGAGGCCGCGGCCTATGACGAGGCGTACCTCTATCTGATGGTGGTCTGCGCCGGCCTGATCGGCAGCGTGGGCTACAACCTCAACGCCGGCATCTTGGGGGGCCTGGGGAACAGCCGGAGCACCCTGCTGTTCCTGGCGGTGGCTTCCGGGATGAACATCGTCCTGGACCTGGTGCTGGTCCTCTCCTGTGGGCTGGGGGTCCTGGGCGTGGCCCTGGGGACCATCATCGCGCAGGCCGCCTCCTGGCTCTTCGGCGTGGTCTATATCGGCCTGCGCTATCCGCAGATCTCCCTCCGCCTCCTCCCCCGGAAGTTCGACCGGGCCCTCTTCGGGCAGATCATGGGCATCGGCCTCCCGGCGGGAGTGCAGATGTCCCTGGTGGCCCTGGGGGCCATGGTGGTCATGGGGAAGATCAACACCTACGGCAAGGAGTTCACCGCCGGGTACAACGTGGGCTTCCGGCTGGACCAGCTGGCCTTCCTCCCCATCCAGAGCCTCTCCAGCGCCGTCATCTCCTTCGTGGGCCAGAACATCGGCGCGAAGGAGATGGACCGGGCCCGGCAGGGCATCCGCATCACGGTGCTTTTGTCCGCCGCCTGGGCCGTGCTGATGACGGCGGCGCTGATGCCCTTCAGCGAGCCGCTGGTGGCCTTCTTCTCCGGCACGCCGGAGGTGGTCCACGCCGGGGCGGTGTACCTGCGGTGCATCATGCCCTTCTACGTCATGTTCGCCGTCATGTTCTGCCTGAACAACGCGATGCGGGGCGCGGGGGACAGCGTGTTCCCCATGGTGGACGTGATCTTGTCCTTGATCCTGGTCCGGGTCCCGGCGGTGTACTATCTGGCGGACCGGTTCGGGCCGGACTATATGTATTATGGCTGCGCCGTGGGCTGGACCGTGGGCCTGGCGCTGTCCGTGGGCTGGTATCTCTCGGGCCGGTGGAAGCGGCACGGGAGCCTGGCGGACGAGGGGGAGGGCGGCGCCCCCGGCCTGTGAGCCCGCCCGGCAAACGTGCGGGCACAAGGCGGGACCTCCCATCCGGGAAGTTTTTAAGCCCCTGCGAACGGCCCGGACCCCCTGAATGCTCGCTCCGCCCGGCGCCCGCTCCGAAGAGCGGGCGCCCTTTCATGCCAGCCAGACGTTCGCCAGGAGGAACAGCAGGCAGGTATGGGCGGGATAGAAACCATAGAAGAACCACTTCCAGCTCCGGCCCCTCTCCCCGTTATACCGCAGGATCAGCGGCAGGGCCAGGATCATCATCCACTGCACCGCCTGTCCGTAAAGCGATGCTTCCAGGCTGAACTGGTAAACGCAGAAAATGAGATACACGGCGCACAGCGCGTCCCGGCGGTCCCGGAAGAAGTAGAACGCTGCCCCCAGGGCGATGAACTCGAAGCCGAACTCGTTCACCGCCAGGTTCGGGATCAGCCCGGTCAGCACATCGCCGCTGAGGCCCCGGAGCCCCGGCACGAGACCGGGGAGCAGCCGGCAGGCGGCCTGGGAGAGCGCCAGGCCCCCCAGGAGGAGCGCCCCCTTCCTCCGGTCCCGCGGATACTGCTCGATGATGCTGATCAGCAGCCCGGTCAGCAGCAGCGGCACGAAGATGTTGTGGTTCCCGTACCCGCCCTCCGTCGGGAAGCGGGCGTCCAGCGCCAGCCCCAGGGCCGTCATGAAAAGGCTCATGGCGTAGAGGCGGAGCAGGTAGCGCTTCCGGCTCCGGGTGTGGGCGTAGCTCTCCGTCATGCAGAACAGGAACAGCGGGTAGGCCCCCCGGCCCAAAAACCGCAGCCAGACCGGCGCGCCCTCGAAGTACAGGCCGATGTGGTCCAGGAGCATCAGCACGGCGGCGGTCATCTTCAATGCGAAAGCGCTCATAGCTCTCCTCCTTTCGATCTGCTCATATCACGAGACAGCGCCGTCCATTTCTTCACCGCCCGAAATTCCCGGCCCCATCCTGTGGATCGCGCTTGTATTTTCCCTCCAGTTTCGGTATAATGTACTATCAGTCACTACCGGCGCCCTTCCATCCGGGGCCGCCGTTTTAAAGGAGAAAGACCATGGACAAGAAAAAATTCTATATCACCACGCCGATCTACTACCCCTCGGACAAGCTCCACATCGGCCACACCTACTGCACCGTGGCCA
>NZ_CAJUBK010000034.1 GCF_910584465.1 uncultured Oscillibacter sp. | reverse complement strand
TCAAGCCTTTCCAAAGGCTTGCGGGGTGCAGGGGCAGAGCCCCTGCGTATCTGCCACGCAGCGGCAGAGGATACTAGGAGACCAGCGTTTGCCCGGCAGGGCCGGGCACAGCGAGATCGAAGAACAAGATCGAAAAAGGAGACTGATTCATTATGGCTCAGAAAATGGACGCTTTTTCCGCCGCTCTGATGGCCGATAAGCGGGAGATTATCTTTGCCCCCACCGTGTACAAGTTCGACACCTTCGCCGCCATGGCGGAGGAGTTCAAGCTGAACGAGCGGGACGTGGTGCTGACCAACGAGTTCATCTACACGCCGTTCATGAAGGAGCTGGGCCTCAAGTGCCAGTTCGTGTTCCAGGAGAAGTTCGGCGCGGGCGAGCCCTCCGAGGCCATGATCCAGACCATGTACGACGCCATCCCCTACGAGAGCTATGACCGGGTCATCGCCGTGGGCGGCGGCGCGATCATGGACCTTTGCAAGCTCCTGGGCTGCAAGCGGCCCAACACCGTGCATGACCTGTACTTCAAGCGCTTCCCCGTCCAGCACGAGAAGGACGTCATCGCCATCCCCACCACCTGCGGTACGGGCTCCGAGTGCACGAACATCTCCGTGGCCATCGTCAAGGACGAGAAGGACGGCGTGCTGACCGGCGGCGAGACCAAGCTGGGCCTGGTGTCCGACGACATCATCCCCAACAAGGTCTGCCTGATCCCCGACCTCATCAAGACCCTGCCCTACAAGCCCTTCGCCTGCTCCGCCATCGACGCCCTGGTCCACGCCACCGAGTCCTTCCTGAGCCCCCACCGCAAGACCATGACCAGCGAGCTCTTCAGCGAGAAGGCCATGGACATGATCCTCAAGGGCTTCAAGCTGATCGACGAGAAGGGCCAGGACGCCCGCTTCGAGTATCTGGACGAGTTCGTCACCGCCAGCTTCTACGCGGGCATCGCCTTCCTGAAAGCCGGCTGCGGCCCCGTCCACGGCATGAGCTTCCCCCTGGGCGGCACCTATCACGTGGCCCACGGCGAGAGCAACTACATGCTCTTCGGCGCCATCATGGACTACTACGATGAGAAGGATCCCGATGGCGAGATCATGCGCTTCAAGGATCTGGTGGCCGGGATCCTGGGCTGCGAGGCGAAGGACGCCATCTCCGAGATGAACGCCCTGCTGCAGCGCATCCTGCCCCTGCGGCCCCTGCGGGACTGCGGCTTCACCGAGGAGGACTTCAAGAAGTTCCCCCAGAGCGTGGAGGCCAACCAGCAGCGCCTGATGACCAACGCTTATTATCCCTTCGACCTGGAGAGCGAGGAAGCCATCTACCGCAAGTGCTTCTGAGAGCAGCGTTTCGACCGGCAAGGCAGGTCCCGTGGATCGGGACCTGCCTTTTTGCGGCGGGACGCCGGCAGGCTCGTATCATCTTCGGAGACCGTCCGGCCGCTCCCTGGACGCGTCCGGCAGGACGAGCGCCCGGTCATGCCTCCCCTGGCCTTGGCCGCGGCCGGACGGCGCCCGGTCCGATCCGGACCGGCGAGGGGACAGGGCCTTCCTTATGAGGCGTCCGGTCCTCCGGTGCTGCGGACGTTTTTCGGAGAGACGGCGTGCCGGGAGCTTCCTCCCGGACACGCGCGGGGAGAGGGGAGGGAAAGTTGTATAAGATCCGCCCTCCCGCCGGAGGGGATGCCGTGCAGATCGCCATTTTCCGTCAGATCCCTTGACTTTTAAGCGTTTGCGGACATAATATAAAGGTGTCTATCCCGATCTTACGAATGATTCGAGGCCGTCTTATGAAAACACCCTTCGTCACGAAAGACCAGCTGGAGGCCATCGCCGCCCAGTATCCCACGCCGTTCCACATCTACGACGAGAAGGGCATCCGGGAGAACGCCCGCCGCCTGAAGGCCGCCTTCGCCTGGGATCCCGGCTACCGGGAGTATTTCGCCGTCAAGGCCACCCCGACCCCCGCTATCCTGAAGATCCTCCACGAGGAGGGCTGCGGCTGCGACTGCTCCTCCGTGGCGGAGCTGGTGATGGCGGAGCGCTGCGGCATCACGGGGGAGGATGGGATCGTGTTCTCCTCCAACAACACCACGGAGGAGGAGTTCCGGACGGCCGTCCGCCTGGGGGGCATCGTCAACCTGGACGACATCACCCTGATCGACACCCTGCTGGAGGCCGTGGGGAGGATCCCGGAGAAGATTTGCTGCCGCTACAACCCCGGCGGCGTCTTCACCCTGGGGGAGAGCCGGGACAGCGTCCAGGTGATGGACAACCCCGGCGAGGCCAAGTACGGCATGACCCGCCCTCAGATCGCCGAGGCGTTCCGGCGGCTGAAGGCCCTGGGGGCCAAGGAGTTCGGCATCCATGCCTTCCTGGCCTCCAATACGCTGTCCAATGAGTATTACCCCGCCCTGGCCCGCATCCTCTTCCGCCTGGCGGCGGAGCTGCAGGAGGAGACCGGGTGCCATGTGGGCTTCATCGACCTCTCCGGCGGCATCGGCGTGCCTTACCGCCCGGAGGAGCCGGAGACCGACATCGCCGCCATCGGCGAGGGGGTCCGGCAGGCTTACGAGGAGATCCTGGTCCCCGCCGGGATGGGGGACGTGTCCCTGTACACGGAGCTGGGCCGCTACATGCTGGCCCCCTACGGCCATCTGATCACCCGGGCCATCCATGAAAAGCACATCTACAAGGAATATATCGGCGTGGACGCCTGTGCCTGCGACCTGCTGCGCCCCGCCATGTACGGCGCGTACCACCATATCAGCGTCTGCGGGAAAGAGGGCGCCCCCTGCGGCCACGTATACGATGTGGTGGGGAGCCTCTGCGAGAACAACGATAAGTTCGCCGTGGACCGGATGCTCCCCAAGATCGACCGGGGGGACCTGCTGGCGATCCACGACACCGGGGCCCATGGAGCTTCCATGGGATACAACTACAACGGCAAGCTCCGCTCGGCGGAGCTGCTCCTCCGGGAGGACGGCTCCGTGGAGATGATCCGCCGGGCGGAGACGCTGGAGGACTATTTCGCGACACTGGTCTGGTGAGAGATGAGGAGACCGCCCGGGGCTTGACGGCCCGGACGGTCTCCCGCTTTTTTGAGATCTTGTTACAGCCTGCGCAGCGCGTCCACCAGGGCGGTCTTGCCCTCGGTCTTCTCGTCCTTCATTTTGACGATCCTCGCGGGGCTCCCGGCGACCACGGCATTGGCGGGCACGTCCTCGATGACGACGGCCCCGGCGGCGACCACGGCGTTTTGGCCGATGCGCACCCCCTCGATGACCACGGCGTTGGCGCCCACCAGCACGCCGTCCTCCACGACGACGGGGGTGGCGGAGGCGGGCTCCACCACGCCGGCCAGCACGGCCCCCGCGCCGATGTGGCAGCGCTCGCCCACGGTGGCCCGGCCGCCCAGCACGGCCCCCATGTCGATCATGGTGCCCCTGCCGACCACGGCCCCGATGTTGATGACGGCCCCCATCATGATGACGGCCCCCTCGCCGATCTCCACCTTCTCCCGGATGATGGCACCTGGCTCGATGCGGGCCTTGACGTCCTTCATGTCCAGCAGGGGCACGCCGGAGTTCCGGCGGTCGTTCTCGACGACGAGGTCGCAGATCTTCTCCCGCTGGGCCTCCAGGATGGGCCGGAGCTCGGCCCAGTCGCCGAAGACCGTGAAGCTGCCCCCGGAGCCGAAGACCGTGGCGGAGCCGAAGTCCACGGGGGCGGTGGTGTTGACGTAGAGCTTGACCGGAGTCTTCTTCTCCGAGTTCGCGATATAGTCGATGATCTCCTGGGCGTTCATAAAGACCCTCCTCAATGATCGATCTGTGCCGCCGCCCGGCATGCCGCCGGACGGCCGGAGCGGGCCCGCTTGGCCGCGCCCTTTCAAAAGGGGCTCACTCCCCGAACAGGATCTTCTGCAGGTCGTAAGTCCCGTTGGGCTTCCCCGGCAGCAGCCGGGCCATGTGCAGCGCGCCGTTGACGAAGATCTGGCGGCTGGCCGCGCGGTGGGTGAACTCCAGCTCCTCGTCGGGGCCGAAGAAATGGACGGTGTGGGTCCCCGCGGCGGTGCCGCCCCGGAGGGCGTGGACGCCGATCTCGTCCCTGGGCCGTTTGCCGGTGATCCCCTCCCGGCCATAGACCAGGCGGGCCTCATGCCGGGGGTCGACGGCCTCCAGCAGCAGCTTGGCCGAGCCGCTGGGGGCGTCCTCCTTCTGATTGTGGTGGGCCTCGATGAGCTCGATGTCGAAATCCGGCCGCAGCACGCCGGAGACCTGCGCCAGGGCCCGGTACAGCACCGCCATCCCCAGGGAGAAGTTGGCCGCCCACAGCACGGGGGCGGCGGTCCCCAGCCCCTCCAGCTGCCGCATCTGGGCGGCGGAGAAGCCGGTGGTGCCGGAGAGCAGGGGCGTGCCGGTGCGGCGGACGTAGGAGGCGATCTCCGGCAGGGCCTCGGGCCGGGAGAAGTCGATGACCACGTCGGCGGCCTTCCCCAGCTTCCCCAGCCGGTCCAGGTCGTCCCGGCCGAAGGCGGCCTCGATCTCGTCGCCGGCGGCCCGGGCGGTCTCCTGGAGGAGGCGGCCCATCCGCCCCCGTCCGATCAGGATATATCTCACAGCAGCCCCGCCTCCTCCAACGCGGCCCGGAGCGTCTCCCGGTGCTCGGGGCTCATCTCGCACAGGGGCAGGCGCATGGGCCCCACGTTCAGGCCCATCAGGCCCATGGCGGTCTTGACGGGGATGGGGTTCACCTCCAGGAAGAGGTCGTTCATCAGCTTCAGATACTTCAGGTGCTCGGCCAGGGCCAGGGCCTGGTCGCCCCTGGCGTAGTCCGTCACGATCTTGTGGCATATGCCGGGGCAGATGTTGGCGAAGACGGAGATCACGCCGCTGCCGCCGATGCTCATCAGGGGGAGGGTGATGTCGTCGTTGCCGGAGTAGAGGGCGAAGTCCGGCCCGATGCAGTGGGCGATCTTCATGGCGTAGCTCATGTCGCCGCTGGCCTCTTTGATGCCGCAGATGCGGGGATGCCGACTCAGCCGCTCCACCACGGAGACGGGGATGGAACAGCCGGTGCGGCCCGGCACGTTGTACAGCAGGCAGGGGATCCCCACCCGGTCCGCCGTCTCGGCGAAGTGGCGGTACATGCCCTCGGGGTTGGCCTTGTTGTAGTAGGGGGCGATCAGCAGCAGGGCGTCGGCCCCCATGTCCTGGTACTCGATGCTCTTCTCCAGCTGGGTGGCGGTGCAGTTGGAGCCGCTGCCCACGATGACGGGCACCCGGCCGGCCACCACCTTGATGGTGTGGGCGACGACGGAGGCGTCCTCCTCGTGGCTCATGGTGGGGTATTCGCCGGTGGTGCCCAGGGTGAGGATGCCGTCGGTCCCGGCGGCGATCTGCCGCTCCAGCAGCTCGGTGAGGACCGCGAGATCGACGCTGCCGTCCTCGCGGAAGGGCGTGATCATGGCGACGATGGAGCCCGTGGGGTTGTTGAATTTCATTTGGATCTTCCTCCATATCTGATGAGATCGGGCCGTCCGGGCGCCTCTATAAAAAAAGCCGGCAGAGACGCGCTCCTGCCGGCAGTGTCTACGCCGCGGGCGGCGTGACGGTGCTGTGAGCGGATAGCGCCCCCGCGGCATAGCGCCGCGGACAGTCCCGGAGGTCTTCCCCCCGGGCCCATCCCCCGTCCATGCCTGTCCGGGGGATTCGGCGGAGCTGCCTCCGCCGCGTTCCCAGCCTGCCGGCTCCCGCGACTTCTTCGTCTCCGCGCCTCTATCTCATTTTTTGCTATCATATCATCTTCCAGACACGGTTTCAAGAGGGAGTTCCAAAAAAACCGCGTCCCCCGGGGAAAAACTCTTGTCGAAAGCGCCGAAATCTCTCCGGCCCCCTGTTGCCGGGAGACGGGATATGCTATATTGTGCTTGATGAAATGCGAATCGAGGAGGATCCGCCATGCTGTCTGTGATCGAATACCGCCGCGCCCTGCACCGCATCCCGGAGCTGGACGACCGCCTGCCGGAGACCTGCGACTATGTCCGTTCCGCCCTGGCCAGCTTCGACCTGGAGTGCTTCTCGCCCATCCCCTCCAGCGTCTGCGCCTTCCTGGACGCCGGGAAGGCGTCGACCGTGGCCTTCCGGGCGGACATGGACGCCCTGCCCATCACGGAGGCCACCGGCCTGGACTATGCCTCCTCGCACCGGGGGGCCATGCACGCCTGCGGCCACGACGGGAACACCGCCATGGCCCTGGCCCTGGCGGAGCACGCCTGCGCCCACCGGGCGGAGCTGCCCCGGAACGTCCTCTTCCTCTTCCAGCCCTCCGAGGAGACCACCGGCGGGGCGGAGCGGCTGTGCGGGACCGGCATCCTGGAGGAGCACCATACCGAGCGGGTGTTCGCCATGCACCTGTGGCCCAAGCTGGAGCCGGGGGAGGTCTATTCCCGTCCCGGCCCCATCATGGCCCGGTCCAACGAGGTGACCGTGACCCTCACCGGCAAAAGCGTCCACATCGGCCGGGCGGCGGAGGGCATCGACGCCCTGGCGGCGGGGGCGGAGTATCTCCGCCGGGCCTATGCCATGGCGGAGGGCCTGGCAGAGGCGGAGCCGGTGGTGCTGCGTTTCGGGAAGATGGTCTCCGGCGCGGTGCGCAACGCCGTCAGTGGGGAGACGGTGCTGGAGGGGAGCCTCCGGACCTTCCGGGACGAGACCCAGGCCCGCTGCCAAGAGGCGCTGGAGCGGATCGGCCGGGAGATCGGAACAGAGACCGGCTGCGGCGTGGAGGTCCGTCTGAGCCGGGGCTACCCCGCCGTGTGGAACCACGAGGCGCTGTTCGAGACGGTGCGCAGCGGCATAGGGGGCATCCGCCCCCTGGAGGCGCCCACCCTGACGGCGGAGGATTTCTCCTTCTACCAGCGGCGGGTCCCGGGCCTGTTCTTCCTGCTGGGCGTGGGGGACACGGCGGAGCTCCACTCGCCGGAGTTCTGCTTCGACGACGAGCGGATCCTGCCCAGGGGCGTGGAGTTTTTGAAGCGGCTGCTCCTGCTGGGATGACGGATGGGGCGGGGCTTCCCGCCGGGGGCGAAAAACCGCTTGGCCGCTTGAAAACGGGACGGGGAGCGGGTATAATGACAGAGGAACGCCCCGCCGCCTCGGGCGGCCTCGAAAATCGTGTTCCTCAGGAGGCCCTCTATGCGACGACCGAACTCTGTGCAGACACTGGCCCTGGGCTTCGCCCTGCTGATCTTGGCGGGGGCCTGTCTTTTGTCCCTGCCCATCGCCTCCCGGACCGGGGAGGGCATCCCCTGGACCGACGCGGTCTTCACCGCCGCCTCCGCCTCCTGCGTCACGGGGCTGACGGTCTATGACACCGCCACCCAGTTCAGCGCCTTCGGGCAGGTCGTGCTGCTGCTGCTGATCCAGATCGGGGGATTGGGCTTCGTGACGGCGTCATTGCCGGCGGCGCTGCTGGTGCGGCGGCGGCTGGGCCTGCGGCAGCGGGCATTGCTCCAGGACAGCGTGGGCGCGCTGCAGCTGGGCGGCGTGGTCCGCCTGGCCCGGAGGGCGCTGAAGGTGACGGCGGTCAGCGAGGGCCTGGGCGCGGCGCTGCTGACGCTGTGGTTCTGCCCCCGGTACGGCCTGGGGAAGGGGCTTTGGATGTCGCTGTTCCACGCGGTCTCGGCTTACTGCAACGCGGGCTTCGACCTGCTGGGCACCGGCTCGTCCATCACCAGCGCGGCGGGGGAGCCGCTTTTGAACCTCGTCTTCATGGTGCTGATCGTCTGCGGCGGCCTGGGCTTTTTGGTGTGGGACGACATCCTGACCCACGGCAGGGCCTTCCGCCGCTGGCGGCTCCATTCCAAGATGGCCTTCACGGTGACGCTGGCCCTCTTCGCGGGGGGCGCGGCGGCGTTCTGGCTGCTGGAGGCGGACCATGCCTTCGCCGGGGCGGACGGCCCCACCCGGATGCTGATGGCGTGCTTCCAGTCGGTGACGGCCCGGACGGCGGGCTTCGCCTCGGTGGACCAGACCGCCCTGAGCCAGGGCGGCGTGCTGCTGATGCTCCTTTTGATGTTCGTGGGCGCGGCCTCCGGGTCCACGGGCGGCGGCGTGAAAGTGAACACCTTCGCCGTGATGCTGCTGAGCGTCCGGGCGCGGATCTGGCGGCAGGACGACATCAACGTCTTCGGGCGCCGCCTGGACGAGGCGGACGTCCATAAGGCCGGGTCCACCGCCAGCTTGTATTTCCTGGGCGTGGTGTGCGGCTGCATGGTGCTGTGCGTCCAGGGCGCGGATCTGACGGACGCGCTGTACGAGACCTTCTCCGCCATGAGCACGGTGGGGCTCAGCCGGGACCTGACGGGCTCATTGCCGGCGCTGTCCAAGTGGGCGGTGATCTTGATGATGTTCGCCGGACGGGTGGGGAGCATGTCCGTGGCCATGGCCATCACCCGGGGCAAGGCGGCGCAGAACCGCCTGCGCTGTGTGCCGGAGCGCATCCTGATCGGCTGAGCGTCCAATACGGCCAGCGCAGCCGGGGGAGCGGGCGCTCCTCCCCGGCCGCGCCGGCCATACCACAAAAGGAGATGCTTATGAAATCCTTTTTAGTCATCGGTCTGGGCCGCTTCGGGCGGCACCTGACCCGCTACCTGCTGGAGCTGGGCCATGAGGTCATGGTCCTGGACAACGACGAGGACAAGGTGGCGAAGATGGCCGCCCAGGCCACGGCCGCCTGCGTGGGGGACTGCCAGGACGAGCAGGTGCTGGAGTCCCTGGGCGTGCGGAACTTCGACGTGTGCTTCGTCTGCGTCCGGGACGACTTCCAGTGCTCCCTGGAGGCCACGGCGGGGCTGAAGGAGCTGGGGGCGAAGTGCGTGGTGGTCCGGGCGGACCAGGAGCGGCAGATCAAGTTCCTGCGCCAGATCGGGGCGGACTTCGTGGTCCACACGGAGATGGACATGGCCCGCCGGGTGGCCATCCGCTTCTCCGCGGAGAACGTCTTCGACTACTTCGAGCTGACGCCCAAGTTCGCCATCTTCGAGCTGGAGATCCCCGAGGAGTGGGAGGGCCGCACGGTCATGGAGCTGGAGGTGCGCAAAAAGTACAACGTGAACATCCTGGGCGTGAAGAACGGCGACGTGGTGGTCCCGCTGGTGGACCCGAACTACCGCTTCCGGGACGACGTGCACATCATCGTCGCCGGGGACAAGGAATCGGGCATCCGCCTCATGAACCTTCGATAAAATTTACAGCAGGCCGCGACATAGACCGCCCCTTCCCGGCACATACTCTCCCATGGGGTGATAGCATGTCAGAAGATCGAAGAGCGGTCAACGGCAGGGACGACAGCAAGCCCTTCCTCCGGCTGGAGCCGGAGAAGCGGATGTGCCCCATCGTCGACCCGGACTCCATCTACGAATATCCCTTGGCGACGTCTGAGGAGATGGGCTTCCGGGTGCTGGACGATTTCCCCGAGGAGCATATCCAGTGACCGCAGAGGAACGCCCCCTCCGGCAAAGCCGGAGGGGGCGGCGGGACGCAGGGGGGTCAGTGCGCTTCCCGGCCCGCGCCGGAGCAGACGGAGAGGTCCCAGAGGAAGTCCTCCACGGCCTGCTCGGGCGTGGCCCAGCTGGTGACGAGGCGGATCTGGGTGTGCCCGGCGTCCACGGCGCCGGAGATCTCCCACTGGTAGCCCATGTCCTGGAGCTGTTCGATCACGTCGTTGGGGAGGACGGGGAACTGCTGGTTGGAGGGGGACTCCACCGGCAGGGGATAGCCCAGGGCGGCGATCCCGTCCCGGAGGCGGAGGGCCATCTCGTTGGCGTGGCGGGCGGCGCTGAGGAAGGTGCCGTCCTCCAGCAGGGCCTGGAACTGGACGCCCAGGAGGCGGCCCTTGGCCAGCATGGCCCCCCGGCGCTTCATGTACCAGCGGAAGTCGCTGCGGGGCTTGGGCAGGACCAGGGCCTCGCCGAAGAGGGCGCCGTTCTTGGTGCCGCCGATGTAGAAGGCGTCGGTGAGCGCCGCCAGGTCCGGGAAGCCGATGCCGCCGCAGGCCATGGCGGAGCCCAGCCGCGCGCCGTCCAGGAAGAGGAGGAGGCCGTGCGCGTCGCAGCACGCCCGCAGGGCCGCCAGCTCCGCCTTGGTGTAGACGGTGCCGATCTCCGTGGTGTTGGAGACATAGACCATGGCGGGCTTCACCATATGCTCGTCGCTGTGGAGCTCCTGGACGGACTCCACCATGGCGGGCGTGACCTTCCCGTCCGGGCTGGGGACGGCCAGGATCTTCCGGCCCGTGCCCTCCACGGCCCCGGTCTCGTGGACGTGGATGTGGCCCGTGTGGGCGGCGATGACGGCCTCATAGGGCTTCGTCAGCGCCTCGATGGCCAGCAGGTTCGTCTGGGTGCCGCCCATCAGGAAATGGACGTCCGCCTCCGGCGCGGCGCAGAGGGAGCGGATCAGGTCCGCCGCTTTTTGGCAGCGAGGGTCCAGGCCGTAGCCGCGGGACTGCTCCAGGTTCGTCTCGGTGAGGGCTTCCAACACCTTGGGATGGGCGCCTTCGCTGTAGTCGTTTCGGAAACTGTACATGTCGACCTCCAGAAAGTAACAACCGGACAGCGGAACTGTTACGGAATGTTACAGGATTGATGTTGAAATTATAACGTAGATACGGTATAAAAGCAAGGCATAGAGATCGGATCTTTCCCGGCGGCGGAGCCGCATGCGGGAACGGGAGGAGATTGGTGATGAAAAAGAGAGCGGTATGGGCCCTGGCGGCGGTGCTGCTGCTGGCCTCCGGCTGCGGCGGCGGACAAAAAGGAGGAGACGGGGCGGAGGATCCGGATGTGGCCCTGGACAGCCTGTACGCCGGGATGGCGGAGGAGTGCGGCTGGGAGGAGGGCTATATGGCGGACGTCGAGGGAGAGCTGTTGGAGAGCTATTACCCTGGTCTCTCTGAGATCCCCGCGAAACAGCTGGTCGCCAAGATCCCCGCCATGAGCTCCGATGTGAACGAGGTCGTCCTCATCCAGTGCGATACGGAGGAGGACGCGGAGGAGGCCGGAGGGATCCTCCAGGCCCGCATCGACGCGCAGGTGGACGGCGGAGCCTGGTACCCCGAGAGCCTGGAGGCCTGGAAGGCGGCGAAGGTGCTGCGGGAGGGGACCTACACGGCGCTGATCGCCTCCGGAGCCCATCAGGAGGAGCTGGAGGAGCAGTTCCGCTCCCAGTTCCGGTGAGGGGGATCCCATGGTCTTCAGCAGTCTGACATTCCTGTTCGGCTATCTGCCGGTGACCCTGGCCCTGTACTTCATCACGCCGCTTCGGCGGCGTAATTTTGCGCTGCTCCTGGTCAGCCTCTTTTTCTACGGCTGGGGGGAGCCGGTATATGTGGCGGTCATGTTCCTCTCCATCTTCATCGACTACAGCCACGGCCTGCTGGTGGAGAAGTTCCGGGATCGGGACCGGCTGGCCCGGTGGTTCGTGGGGCAGTCCGTGGTGTTCAACCTGCTGCTCCTGGGCTTTTTCAAGTATTGGGACTTCCTGGCGGCGAACCTGTCCCTGCTCCCGGGGGTGGATCTCCCGAAGCTGGGCCTGCCCCTGCCCCTGGGCATCTCCTTCTTCACCTTCCAGACCATGAGCTACACCATCGACGTCTACCGCCGGGACGCGCCGGTCCAGCGGGACATCATCGACTTCGGGGCCTATGTGACCCTGTTCCCCCAGCTGATCGCCGGGCCCATCGTGAAGTACAAGACCGTGGCGGCGGCGCTGGCGGAGCGGACCGTCCGGTGGGCGGACTTCGGCGAGGGGGCCTGCCGCTTCACTGTGGGCCTGACCAAGAAGGTGCTGCTGGCCAACTCCGCCGGCGCGCTGTGGGAGGACTGCCTGGGCGCCCGGTCCGCCGGGACGCTGACCGTGGCCGGGGGCTGGATGGGCCTGCTGGCCTTCGGCCTCCAGATCTACTTCGACTTCTCCGGATATTCCGATATGGCGATCGGCCTGGGGCGGATGCTGGGCTTCCGCTTCGAGGAGAACTTCGACCATCCGTACCTCTCCGTGTCCGTGGGGGAGTTCTGGCGGCGGTGGCACATGTCGCTGACCTCCTGGTTCCGGGAGTATCTGTACTTCCCGCTGGGGGGCAGCCGGGGCGGGCGGCGGCGGACGATCCGCAACCTGCTGATCGTCTGGGCCTGCACCGGCTTTTGGCACGGGGCCAGCTGGAACTTCCTCCTCTGGGGGCT
Organism: uncultured Oscillibacter sp.; assembly: GCF_910584465.1. GTDB lineage: Bacteria > Bacillota > Clostridia > Oscillospirales > Oscillospiraceae > Oscillibacter. The sequence goes on along the minus strand of NZ_CAJUBK010000034.1, from coordinate 14,362 downwards.
GTACTTCGCCCTGTGGATCGTCCTGGAGCGCTTCGTGTTCCAAGACGTGCTGGCCCGGACGCCGGTGTGGGCGAAGCGGGCCTACACGCTGGCCGTGGTCTTCGTCGGCTGGGGCATCTTCGCCATGGAGGACCTGCGCGTCTGCGGGGGGTATCTGGCCGTGTGCTTCGGCGGCGGCCCGGCGTGGTCCGCCCTGGACGGCTGGCGCCTGCGGAGCTGGGCGGTCCTCCTGGTCCTGCTCATAGCGGGGTCCACCACCCTGGCGGCGGATCTCTGGGAGAGGACGCCGGAGCGGGGACGGAAGGTCCTGACGCCGGTGCTGATGGGCCTGGGGCTCGTCCTCTCCACCGCCTATCTGGTGGACGGCAGCTATAACCCGTTCCTGTATTTCCGGTTTTGAAGGAGGCGGCAGTCATGACGGAACGATACGGCCGTTCCCTGACGGTGTTTTTCTGCCTGTTCCTGGGGGGGCTGCTGGTCTGGCACGTCCTCCTGCCGGACCGGGAGCGCTCCGAGGCGGAGAACCGCCTCCTGGCCCAGGTCCCGGCGTTCTCCTGGGAGAGCCTGCGGGACGGCAGCTTCACCGAGGCGGCGGAGACGTATTTCGCCGACCAGTTCCCCCTCCGGGACCAGTGGACGGGCCTGAAGGCCCGGACGGAGCTGGCCCTGGGCAAACGGGAGTTCATGGGGACCTACCTCTGCGGCGATACGCTGATCGCCAAGGTGGAGCCCCCCAAGGACGGCCTGGAGGAGAAGAACCTGAGCTATGCCGCCCGGCTGGCGGAGCGGACGGAGCTCCCCGTGCACCTGGGGCTCATCCCCTCGGCGGCGGAGATCTGGAGGGACCGCCTCCCCAAGGGCGCGGAGAGCTGGGACCAGGCGGCCTTCATCGCCCGGGCGGCGGAGCTGGAGGGCGTGGAGCCTGTGGACTTCCTGGGGCCGCTGGCCGCCCACGCCGGGGAGGAGGTCTTCTACCGCACGGACCACCACTGGACCACCCTGGGGGCTTACTACGGCTACACCGCCCTGATGGAGGCCCTGGGCCGGGGGGACGAGATCCTGGAGCAGGAGGACTTTGAACGGCGGTCCTCCCCTCCGGTCTCCAACGGGTTCCAGGGGACCCTATACTCCCAGTCCGGCGTCCACTGGCTGGAGCCGGACAGCATCGAGTTCTGGGTAGAGGACCGCTTCGAGGTGACCAGCTGGCGTTCCGGCAGGCCGGAGGAGTCCGCCCTCTACGACTTCGACAAGCTGGGGGAGAAGGACAAATACTCCGCCTTCCTGGGGGGCAACCAGCCTCTGTGCGTCATCCGGAACGAGGCGGGGACGGGGAAGCTCCTGCTGATCCGGGACTCCTATTCCGACGCGCTGGCGCCCTTCCTGGCCCTGCACTTCCAGGAGGTCCACCTGCTGGACCCCCGGTATTACCGCTACTCCGCCGCCCAATACGCGGAGGAGGAGGGCATCGATGAGATCGCGGCGGTGTACAGCGTGCCCAACTTCATCACGGACCGGGACCTGGTCCTGCTGACCCGGTGACCGAAGCCCGCCGAAAGTCTTTTCGGCGGGCTTCCGCTTGCCGGAAGAAGGGGAGGGACGATCCAGCGGGAAGGGAGAGTGTGTGCGGGAGGCCCAGGAGGGGCCTCCTGCACCATTTTAAATCAGAAGTTTTCAGGACTTTGAACGTCCTGAAAACTTGCCCAGGCGGTCGAAAAGACGTTTTCGGCCGCCTGGGCCCGCCGAAAGTCTTTTCGGCGGGCTTGCTTTTGTCCGCCGCTGCGGGTATAATGAACGCCATAACGAACGAAAAGGGGAAGCGCCATGAATACAGCCACCCGCGTCGAGCACGACACTATGGGGGAGATACGCGTCCCGGCGGACCGCCGCTGGGGCGCCCAGACCCAGCGGAGCCTGGAGAACTTCAAGATCGGCGGCCAGCGCCAGCCCAAGGAGATCGTCGCCGCCTTCGCTTACTTGAAAGAAGCCTGCGCCAAGGCCAACGCCGCCGCGGGCAAGCTGACGGGGCCCCAGGCCGCCGCCATCGCCGCCGCCTGCCGGGAGATCCGGGCGGGGGAGTGGGACGAGGAGTTCCCCCTGGTGGTCTGGCAGACCGGGAGCGGCACCCAGACCAACATGAACGTCAACGAGGTCATCGCCCACCTGGCGGCGGACCGGGGCGTGGCCCTCCACCCCAACGACCACGTCAACGCCTCCCAGTCCAGCAACGATACCTATCCCTCCGCCCTCCACATCGCGGCGGCGCGGTCGGTGGCCGGTGAGGTGATCCCGGCGGCGGAGCGGCTGGCGGGGGCCTTCGCCAAGCTGGGGGCGGCCTATCCGGACCTCATCCGCATCGGCCGGACCCACCTCCAGGACGCCACGCCCCTGCGCTTCGCCCAGGAGGTCTCCGGCTGGCAGGAGCTGGTGGAGGCCCCCTGCCGGATGCTCCGGGCGGCGGAGGACGAGCTGTGCCGCCTCGCCATCGGCGGCACCGCGGTGGGCACGGGACTCAACGCGCCCAAGGGCTATGACGAGATGGTATGCAGGGAGCTGCGGGAGCTGACGGGCCTGCCCTTCCGGCCCGACGGGAACAAGTTCCACGCCCTGACCAGCAAGGACGCCCTGGTCTTCGCCCACGGGGCCCTGAAGGCCCTGGCGGCGAACCTGATGAAGATCGCCAACGACATCCGCTGGCTCTCCAGCGGCCCTCGCTGCGGCATGGGGGAGCTCCGCATCCCGGAGAACGAGCCGGGCAGCTCCATCATGCCCGGCAAGGTGAACCCCACCCAGTGCGAGGCCGTCACCATGGCGGCGGTGCAGGTGATGGGGAACGATGCCGCCATCGGCTTCGCCGCCTCCCAGGGGAATTTCCAGCTGAACGTCTTCCTGCCGGTGTCGGCCTATAACTTCCAGCTCTCCGCCCGGCTGCTGACGGATGTGATGGACTCCTTCCGCACCCACTGCGTGGAGGGCATCACGCCCAACGCGGAGAAGATGGAGGAGAACCTGAACGGCTCTTTGATGCTGGTGACCTGCCTGACGCCGAAGATCGGCTATGAGAAGGCGGCGGAGTGCGCCAAGAAGGCCCTCCGCGACGGCACGACGCTGAAGGCGGCGGTGCTGTCCCTGGGCCTGCTGACGGCGGAGGAGTTCGACGAGACGGTCCGGCCGGAGAAGATGGTGTGACGGCGCGGGGATCCCCGGGGGGCCGTCCCCCTGGAGGTCCCGGCCGCCCAAGGAGGCCCGGGCGCTGCCTGCGCCGCGGCCCGGATCTATTTCCGCCAAAGCGGGTCCGGGGGCGGGGACGGATCTTGTGAGGATCGTAGAATTTATCGTATTACCGAATCAGCGCTTTACTATGATAAAAAACCGGAGTATACTGGTATCCATCAATGGGGCGGCGCCCCACAAGGAGGGACCCCATGGAATTGGACCTGAACATCCTGCGGCCGCAGGAGCGGCTGTCGCTCCAGCTCCGGGCGCTCTATGAGCGCGCGGGCTTCCGGCAGTACCGCATGGGCCGCTTCGAGGAATACGGCCTCTATCAGCAGAACCGCCGTTTCCTGGCCTCCGACCAGGTCATCACCTTCACCGACCTGGACGGGCGGCTGCTGGCCCTGAAGCCCGACGTCACCCTCTCCATCGCGAAGGACGCCCGGTTCGGGGAGGACGGCTGCGGCCGCTTCTACTATTCCGAGAACGTCTACCGCCCCAGCCAGGAGAGCCACACCTTCCAGGAGATCAGCCAGATGGGCCTGGAGTGCATCGGCGCGGTGGACGACGAGGCCACCGCCCAGGCGGTCTCCCTGGCCTGCCGGAGCCTGGCCCTGACGGGCCGGGAGTCCGTGCTGGAGGCCAGCCACATGGGCTTCGTGGCGGGGCTGCTGGACGCCGTGGGCGCGCCGGAGGCCGTCCGGCCCCGGCTGCTGGCCTGCATCCGGGACCGGAACCGCCACGAGCTGAAGGCCGCCGCCGCGGAGGCCGGATTGTCGAAGCAGGGCACCGACGCCCTCTGCCGTCTGGACGCCCTGGCAGGGGACTGGGAGACGGTGCTGGCCCAGGCGGAGCCGATCGCCCTCAACGCCTCCATGGGCGCCGCGCTGGCGGAGCTCGGGACGCTGTGCCGGGCGCTGGAGGCGCAGGGGCAGAGCCTGCGGCTGGACCTGTCCCTGGTCAACGACATGGACTATTACAACGGCCTGGTCCTGCAGGGGTATCTGGCGGGCATCCCCCGGGCGGTGCTCAAGGGCGGGCGGTACGACCCTCTGGCGGCGCAGTTCCGCCCCGGCGCGAAGGCCGTGGGCTTCGCGCTGTACCTGGACGAGCTGGACCGCCTGAGCGACGCCGCCTCCGGCGGGACCGGGGAGGGTATCCTGAACGTGGCCCTGCCCAAGGGACGCCTGGGCGACAAGGTCTACGGCCTGCTGTCCGGTCTGGGCTACGGCTGCCCGGAGGACTACAGCGAGAGCCGGAAGCTGGTGGTGGAGGACCCCGCCGCGGGCATCCGCTATTTCCTGGTGAAGCCCAGCGACGTGGCGATCTACGTGGAGCACGGCGCGGCGGACATCGGCATCGTGGGCAAGGACATCCTGGCCGAGTCCAGGGCCGACGTGTACGAGCTTTTGGACACGGGCCTGGGCAGGTGCCGCATGTGCGTGGCGGGGCCGGAGGATCTCCAGGACGACCCCGGCCGTTCCCTCCGGGTGGCGACGAAGTTCGTGAACATCGCCAAGGCGTATTACGCCGCCCAGGGCCGGGACATCGACATCATCAAGCTGAACGGCTCCATCGAGCTGGCCCCCATCCTGGGCCTGAGCGACGTGATCGTGGACATCGTGGAGACCGGGACCACCCTGCGGGAGAACCATTTGAAGGTGCTGACGGAGTTCATGCCCATCTCCGCCCGGTTCATCGCCAACCGGGCCAGCTTCCAGTTCAAGCGCCGGGAGATCGAGGCCCTGCTGGGCAGACTGGCGGAGGTGACGGGAGCATGATCAAGATCTTCGATTTCGACAGCCTCCCGCCGGAGGCGTTCCTGAACCGGGACATCCGGGCGGAAGAGGACGTCTCCGCCGCCGTGGACGCGGTGATCGCGGGCGTGCGGGAGGGGGGCGACGCCGCCCTCCGGGACTACACGCGCCGGTTCGACGGCGTGGAGCTGGGGGATCTGCAGGTGAGCGACGGGGAGTTCGCCGCCGCCCGGGAGGCGGTGGATCCCGGTTTCCTGGAGACCCTGCGGGAGGCGGCGGAGAACATCCGGCGCTTCCACGAGCGGCAGCGGCATAACGACTTCATCCTGGCGGACCGCCCCGGCATCGTCATGGGCCAGCGGTGGACGCCCATCGAGCGGGTGGGCGTCTGCGTCCCCCGGAGCCCGGAGGCGTTCCCCTCCACCATCTTGATGAACGTCATCCCGGCGCGGATCGCCGGGGTGCGGGACATCGTCCTCGTGACGCCGCCCCGGGAGGACGGCTCCGTCAGCCCGGAGGCGCTGGCGGCGGCGGAGCTGGCGGGGGCGGGGCGCGTTTTCAAGCTGGGCGGGGCCCAGGCGGTGGCGGCGCTGGCCTACGGTACGCAGAGCGTGCCGAGGGTGGACAAGATCGTGGGCCCCGGCGGCGTCTTCGTCGCCACGGCCAAGCGGAAGGTCTTCGGCCAGGTGGCCATCGACATGATCGCCGGGCCCAGCGAGATCCTGGTCCTGGCGGACGGGAGGTCGGACCCCAAGTGGGTGGCGGCGGACCTGCTGAGCCAGGCGGAACACGACGTGCGGTCCTCCGCCGTGCTGGTGACGGACAGCCGGGCGCTGGCGGAGGCGGTCCGGGCGGAGCTGGAGGTCCAGCTGGAGGCCCTGCCCCGGCGGGACGTGGCCCGCCGGTCCATCGAGGACAACGGGAAGATCATCGTGGCCGCCAGCCTGGACCAGGCGGCGGAGGCTGCCGACCGCATCGCCCCGGAGCACCTGGAGCTGTGCGTGGACGATCCCTTTGCCCTGCTGGCGAAGATCCACAACGCCGGGAGCGTCTTCCTGGGCCGCAGCACCCCGGAGGCGCTGGGCGATTACTTCGCCGGGCCCAACCACACCCTGCCGACCTCCGGCACGGCCCGGTTCTCCAGCCCCCTGGGGGTGGATGATTTCATGAAGCGCTCCAGCTTCCTCTGCTATGACCGGGCGGCGCTGAACGCCAGCGCGGAGCGCATCGCGGACTTCGCCCGGCGGGAGGGCCTGGAGGGGCACGCGAGGTCGGTCCTGAGCCGGGGAGACCGGACCGGATCGGGAGAGCAGGGAAAGGAGAGGTGTTTTTCATGAGCAGGTTCCTGTCCCAGGAGGCCCTGCGCCTGGCCCCCTACACCCCCGGGGAACAGCCCCGGGATCAGCAGTATATCAAGCTGAACACCAACGAGAGCCCCTTCCCGCCTTCCCCGAAGGTGGTGGAGGCCATCTCGGCGGCGGAGGTGAGGAAGCTCTGCCTCTACTCCGACCCCACCTGCGCCGTGCTGAACGAGGCGGTCGCCAGGCGGTACGGCCTCCGGCCGGAGAACGTCATCAGCGGCAACGGCTCCGACGAGATCCTGGCCTTCGCCTTCCGGGCCTTCTGCGGCCGGGGGAAGGGCGTGGCCTTCGCCGACATCACTTACGGCTTCTACGAGGCCCAGGCCGCCCTTTTCGGGGTGGAGGCCCTGCGCCCCCCTCTCCGGGAGGACTTTTCCCTGGATGTGGACGATTACATGGACTTCCCCGGCACCGTGGTCATCGCCGCCCCCAACGCCCCCACGGGCATGACGGTCCCGGTCTCGGACATCCGGCGGCTGCTGGAGAGGGACGCGGACCGGGTGGTCATCGTGGACGAGGCCTATGTGGACTTCGGGGCGGAGAGCTGCGTCCCGCTGATCGCGGAGCACGACAACCTCCTGGTGACCCAGACCATGTCCAAGAGCCGCTCCCTGGCCGGGGGCCGGATCGGCTTCGCGCTGGGCTCTCAGGAGCTCATCGCCTGCCTGGACCGGGTGAAGTACAGCTTCAACCCCTATAACGTCGACCGCCTCTCCCTGCTGGCGGGGGCCGCCGCCATAGAGGACGAGGACTATTTCCGCTCCTGCTGCGGGACCATCCGGGAGAACCGGGCCTGGACCGCGGAGGAGCTGGGGGAGCGGGGCTTCACCGTCCTGCCCTCCGCGGCCAACTTCCTCTTCGCCGGGGAGGGCCCCATCCCCGGCGGGGAGCTGTACCGGAGGCTGAAGGAGGCGGGCATCCTGGTGCGCTGGTTCGACAAGGACCGCATCCGGGACTTCGTGCGCATCACCATTGGCTCCAAGGAGCAGATGGAGGCGCTGGTGGCGGCGGTGGACCGGCTGAGGGCCGAGGGATAAGGAGGAGATCAGGATGCGCACTGCGACGATCCAACGAGACACCCGGGAGACCCAGATCCGGCTCTCCCTGGACTTAGACGGCGCCGGCAAGGCGGACGTGGCCACCGGCTGCGGCTTCCTGGACCACATGCTGGAGCTGTTCGCCCGCCATGGGGACCTGGACCTCACCGTCACCTGCCGCGGCGACACCCAGGTGGACTTCCACCACTCCGTGGAGGACGTCGGCATCTGTCTGGGCAAGGCGTTCCAGGAGGCTCTGGGGGACAAGCGCGGGCTGGTCCGCTACGGCCAGTCCCTGCTGCCCATGGACGAGGCCCTGGTCCTCTGCGCCTGCGACCTTTCGGGCCGGGATCATCTGGGCTGGGCGGTGGACCTGCCCGCGGCCAAGGTGGGGGATCTGGACACGGAGCTGATCCGGGAGTTCTGGCTGGGCTTCGTGCGGAATTGCCCGGGATCCATCCACATCCGGCAGCTGGCGGGGGAGAACACCCACCACATCCTGGAGGCCATTTTCAAGGGCATGGGCCGGACGCTGAAAGCCGCCGTCCGCCTCGATCCCAAGCACCTCCATGAGGTCCCCAGCACGAAAGGGGTGCTTTGAATGACCGCTGTCGTGGATTACGGCGTCGGCAACCTGTTCTCCCTGACCTCCAGCCTCCGTGCCCTGGGGCTGGAGACGGAGGTCACGGCCGAGGCGGACCGGCTCCGGGCGGCGGAGCGCATCATCCTCCCCGGCGTAGGGGCCTTCGGCGACGCCAGGGCCAAGCTGGACGCCACGGGCCTGGTGCCCGTCCTGCGGGAGGAGGCGGGGCGGAAGCCCCTCCTGGGCATCTGCCTGGGGATGCAGCTCCTGTTCGAGCGGAGCTTCGAGTACGGGGAGCATCCGGGCCTGTCCCTGATCCCTGGCGAAGTGGCCTCCCTGAGCGAAGACCTGGAGGACGAGACGCTGAAGGTCCCCCACATGGGCTGGAACCGCCTGGAGATCGTGAAGGAGGACCCGCTGTTCCGGTATTTCAGGGACGGCGGATATGTTTACTACGTCCACAGCTTCTATGCCCGGGGGTGCCGGGACAGCACCCTGGGGATCTCCCGCTACGGGAACGTCGCCATCCCCGGCGCGGTCCGCTGCGGGAACGTCTGGGGCACCCAGTTCCATCCGGAGAAATCCGGGGACGCGGGCCTGCGTCTCCTGCGGGCCTTCGCGGGAGCGTGACATAAGATCATGATACCGATCGATAAAGGAGGAGCGCCGTCATGAGGAGGAAAGACCGGGAAGTCACCGACCGCGCGGAGATCCGCGCGATCATAGCCGCCTGCGATTGCTGCCGCCTGGGACTGTGCGACGGAAGGCGGGCCTATGTGGTCCCTCTGGATTTCGGCTTCGTGGAGGAGGGGGACCGCTGCGCGTTCTATTTCCATGGCGCGCAGGAGGGCCGGAAGATCGACCTCATCCGGGAGACCGGTTGGGCCGCCTTCGAGATGGACACGGGCCATGAGTGGGTCCGGGGCGAGACGGCCCTGCAGGACACCTCCCGCTTCCGGTGCGTCATGGGCGGGGGCCCGGTGACGCTGCTGGAGACGGAGGAGGAGAAGCGGGCGGGCCTCCTGGCCATCCTGGCCCACACCACCGGCCGGGACCGCTGCGAGATCGGCGGCGAGGCCCTGGGAAAGGTCCAGGTGTTCCGCCTGGACGTGGAGGAGCTGACCTGTAAGGTCCATCCGTGAGGGAAAGGAGGGGGCATATGCAGATCTTCCCAGCCATCGACCTGCGGGGCGGGCAGGTGGTCCGCCTTTACCAGGGGGACTATGACCAGGAGACCGTCTACGGCGCGGACCCCTGCGCCCAGGCGCGGGAGTTTTTGGAGGCCGGGGCGCAGTACCTCCACGTGGTGGACCTGGACGGCGCCAGGGACGGCGCCCCGGCGAACTTCGACAGCATCGCCGCCATCGCCAGGCAGGGCGGCCTCTACATCGAAGCCGGCGGCGGCATCCGCACGGAGGAGCGCATCCGGCAGTACCTGGACCTGGGCGTGGACCGCTGCATCCTGGGCACCGCCGCGGTGGAGGACTTCGGTTTCACCGCCCGCATGGCCAAGGTCTACGGGGAGCGGATCGCCGTGGGCGTGGACGCCCGGGACGGGTATGTGGCCGTCCACGGCTGGAAGGAGCTGTCCCGGGAGAGGGGGGTGGACTTCTGCCGCCGCCTCCGGGACGCGGGGGTCCGGACGGTCATCTATACCGACATCAGCCGGGACGGCGCGGGCCGTGGGACCAACCTGGAGCTTTACGAGGAGCTGGTCCGGATCGAGGGGCTGCACATCACGGCCTCCGGCGGCGTCGGCTCCCTGGAGGAGCTGCGGCGGCTGGAGCGCATGGGCGTCCGGGCCGCCATCCTAGGCAAGGCCCTGTACACCGGTCGTCTGGACCTGAGGACCGCGATCGAGGAGGTGGGGGCGTGTTAGCCAAGCGCATCATCCCCTGCCTGGACGTGAAGGACGGCCGGGTGGTGAAGGGCACCAATTTCGAAGATCTCCGGGACATGGCGGACCCGGTGGAGATGGCCCGGGCCTACAACGAGTCCGGGGCCGACGAGCTGGTGTTCTACGACATCACCGCCTCCGTCGAGGGCCGGGGGCTGTTCACGGACATCCTCCGGCGGGTGGCCTCCGAGATCTTCATCCCGCTGACGGTGGGCGGCGGCATCCGCACGCTGGAGGATTTCGACCGGGTGCTGAAGTGCGGCGCGGACAAGGTGTCCGTCAATTCCGGGGCCATCGCGGACCCGTCCATCATCGCCGCGGCGGCGAAGCGCTACGGCGACCAGTGCGTGGTCCTCAGCATGGACGTGAAGCGGGTGGACGGGCAGTTCCGCCTCTTCGCCAAGGGAGGACGGGAGGATACCGGGATCGACGCCATGGAGTGGGCGGTCCGGGGCGTGGGGGACGGCGCGGGGGAGATCGTGCTGAACTCCATCGACACCGACGGCGTGAAGAGCGGCTTCGACCTGGAGATGTTGGACGCCCTGGCATCCAAGGTCAGCGTGCCCATCATCGCCAGCGGCGGCGCGGGGGAGATGACGCACTTCGCCGAGCTCTTCACCCACCCCGGCATCGACGCGGGCCTGGCTGCCTCCATCTTCCATTCGAGGCAGGTGGGGATCCGGGAGCTGAAACGATATCTCCGGGACAAGGGCGTGGAGATGAGGATATGACGAGAGGGATGGAAAGGAGAGCATCGCATGGATAGTGAGATCCACTGGTGGTTCCCGGGTTTCGAGGCGGGACTGTCCGCACTGGAGGAGGAGGAGCGGGGGACGATGCTCCGGGCCTGCGCGGAGAACTGCCTCCGGATGGGGATGCTGGATTATTACCGGGGCGTGTATGAGCGGACCGGCGGGGACATCGACGGCTTTTTCCGGGCCCTGGGCGAGGCAGGGGGCCTGGAGACGGAGATCGTCCGCCCGGGGCAGGAGTTCTGGCTGATCTTCCACCAGTGCACCTGCTCCCTCCATACCCAGGGCTACATCGATTCCTGCCTGCTGTGCGAATGTTCCCGGCAGAGCGTGCTGTGCATCCTGCGGGAGCTGTGGCCGGACTGGCGCTTCGACGTGGTCTCGGAGGATACGATCTTGAACGGCGCGCCGGACTGCCGGTTCCACATCGCGCGGAAGGAGGAGGTCTGAGATGGATCTGAGGTTCGACGAAAAGGGCCTGATCCCCGCCATCGTCCAGGACCACTACACGAAAGAGGTCCTGACCCTGGCCTACATGAACGCGGAGAGCCTGGCGGTCACCATCGACGAGCACCGGACCTGTTTCTGGAGCCGCAGCCGCCAGGAGCTCTGGCGCAAGGGCGAGACCAGCGGGAACGGCCAGCACGTGGTGTCCATCACCGCCGACTGCGACAAGGACGCGCTGGTGGTGGAGGTGGTCAAGGACGGCCCCGCCTGCCACACCGGGGCGGAGAGCTGTTTTTTCAATCAGCTCTACCTCTCCGACGAGCTGAAGCAGTTCAGCTATGAGGGGCTGTACCGGCTCATCGCCGGGCGGAAGACCAGCCCCAAGGAGGGGAGCTATACCACCTACCTCTTCGAGAAGGGCCTGGATAAGATCCTCAAGAAGGTGGGCGAGGAGTGCACCGAGGTCATCATCGCCGGGCGGAAGGAGGACCGGGAGGAGACGGTCTATGAGATCGCCGACCTCTGCTACCACGTGATGGTGCTGATGGTCCAGATGGGCATCACCGTGGAGGACGTCACCCGGGAGCTGGAAAAGCGCCACGTCGTGGACCACAAGGTGAAGCAGGAGCGGATGGGATGAAAAACATCTGTTCCGTCCATACCCACTCCACGATGTGCGACGGGGAGAGCACCCTGGCGGAGATGGCCCGGGCGGCTTGGGAGGCCGGGGCCGTCTCCTTCGGCGCTTCGGGCCACAGCCACACCCCCATCCCCGAGGATGAGGGCGGCGTCCTGCCGGCGGACATGACCGCTTACCGGCGGGAGGTCCTGCGGCTCCGGGAGGAGTACGCCGGGCGGATGGACGTGCTGCTGGGCATCGAGCTGGACAACTGCGCCGATGTGACGGCGGAGGGCTTCGACTACTGGATCGGCAGCGCCCACCGCCTGCGGGGGCCGGACGGCCGGCTCCACACCGTGGACTGGGACGCGGAGAGGCTGGCGTCCTGCCTGGAGGGGGCCTTCGGCGGCGACGCCTGCGCCATGGTGGAGAGCTATTACGCCGAGGTCCGCCGGATGGCGGCCAGGAAGCCCGACATCCTGGGGCACATCGACCTCATCACCAAGTTCAACGGGGACGGCGTCTTCTTCGACGAGGACGATCCCCGCTGCCGCGCCGCCGCCTTGGACGCGCTCCACGCCGCGGACCCCGGGGAGACGCTGCTGGAGATTAACACCGGGGCCATGTCCCGCGGCTGTCGGGAGACGCCCTATCCGTCCCTGTCCCTCCTGCGGGAATGGCGGGGGATGGGCGGGAAGATCGTCCTCACCGCCGACGCCCACAGCGCCGGGGCCATCGTCTATGGCTACGCCCAGGCGGCGGAGCTGGCCCGGGCGGCGGGGTTCCGCCGCTCCACGCTGCTGACGGCGGCGGGACGGGAGGAACGGCCCCTGGATCTTTGAAACGGGGAAAAGGCAGAGGAGCTGTTTTGCAGCTCCTCTGCCTTTTCCGGTCAAGTTTACGGGGACTCCTCCCCGCCGGTTTCCACCACGGCGGGGAGCAAGTCCCTGTTGCTTTCATGCGTTAGGTTCGGTGACCTCGCCCGGCGCATTCCCGGTGGGGTGAGTCAGGGCATACGCGCCCTCCTCACGTCCGCTTCTAAGAGGGATGGCCTCACGAGGCGTTCATGCGGGACAGCTCTTTCATACACTTGGGACAAACGCTTTTGCCTTTGAAGAGTGCGATGTCCTTGGTGGCGTCGCAGAAAATGCAGCTAGGCTTATACTTCTTGAGTATAACGGACGAGCCTTCCACATAGATTTCCAATGCGTCGCGCTCTGCGATGTCCAAAGTGCGCCGCATCTCGATGGGAAGCACGATCCTGCCCAACTCATCCACCTTTCTTACGATCCCAGTCGATTTCATAGCTCTCCTCCTTTCCCTATGTCCGCGGTATCTTCCAACAGGTGGTGTAACCTTATCACACGAGGTCGGAGTTTGTCAATTCTTTCCTGGGAAAATTTAAAAAGATATTCACATTTACATGGAAAAAGTTGAAAAAGGAGGAATTATATGGAAATGGCGTGGGTCTGGACGGGGATGGTGACGCTGTCGCTGGTCTTCGGCCTGGCGTCCGGCGAGCTGGACGCGGTGGCCGGCGCCGCTTTGGAGGGCGCCCGCTCCGCCATCGAACTGAGCCTGTCCATGGCGGGGATCTTGTGCTTATGGAGCGGCGTCATGGAGATCATGAACGCCTGCGGCCTGTCGGCGGGGCTGGCGAGGCTGTTCCGGCCCGTCCTGCGGCGGCTGCTCCCGGACGCCTGCAGGGACGAGGAGACCCTGGCGGCGGTGTCCGCCAACGTGTCCGCCAACCTCCTGGGGCTGGGCAACGCCGCCACGCCCCTGGGCATCCGGGCCGCCCGGCGGATGGCACGCGGGTGCGGCGGGACGGCCAGCGACGAGCTGTGCCGGCTGGTGGTGCTGAACACCGCCTCCATCCAGCTCCTGCCCACGACCATCGCCTCGGTCCGGGCCGCCGCCGGGTGCGCCGCGCCCTTCGATATCCTGCCGGCGGTCTGGATGGCCTCGGCGCTGTCGGTGGCGGCGGGGCTGCTGGCGGCCTGGGCGCTGTCCCGCGGGAGGAGGAGATGATGGACCTCAGTTCTCTGGTGATCCCCGTGCTGTTTTCGGCGGTGGCGGTCTACGGCCTGGGGAAACGGGTGGATGTGTACGCCGCCCTGACCCACGGGGCGGAGGAGGGATTGACGGTGCTGCTGCGCATCGTCCCGGCGCTGGTGGGGCTGCTGACGGCGGTGAGCATGTTCCGGGCCTCCGGGGCCATGGAGTGGCTGTCCGGGCTGTTCGCCCCGGTCCTGGAGCTGCTGGGCATCCCGCCGGAGACCGCGCCGCTGATGCTGGTGCGGCCCGTGTCCGGGAACGGGGCTTTGGCGGTGGCGAGCGATCTGATGGCTTCCCACGGGCCGGACAGCTATGTGGGCCGTGTGGCGGCGGTGATGCTGGGGAGCACGGAGACCACGTTTTATACCATCGCCGTGTACTTCGGCTCCGCCGGGATCACGCGGACGCGGCACACGGTGCCCGCCGCCCTGGCAGCGGACCTGACGGGCTTCGCGGCGGCGGCGCTGGCGGTCCGGGTGTTTTTTGGGGCCGGCTGAACGAGAGGACGGCAGGGGGGGACCCGCCCCTGCGCAGAGTGTCGAAAAAGTAGAGGGAACTCCATCGACGGGAAGGGAGAGAGCTGCGAGAGGGACCCAGGAAGGGTCCCTTTCGTTTTTGATCGATAAGTTTTCAGGACT
>NZ_CAJUBK010000033.1 GCF_910584465.1 uncultured Oscillibacter sp. | reverse complement strand
TCACGCAGCGGCCCGCGCCCAGGTTGGAGTGGCCCGCCTCGGAGTTGCCGGCCTTCCCCGCGCCCAGGCCCACGGACTCGCCGGAGGCCCGCAGCTTCGACCAGGACTGTCCGGCCAGCAGGGAGTCCCAATAGGGCGTGTCGGCGACATGGATCGCGTCGCCCTCGTCGCCGGTGCCCAGGCCCCAGCCGTCGCAGATGATGAGGAGCATCTTGCGCCCCTCGCCCCAGTCCTTGCCCTCGCAGAGGGACTTGCCGTCCATCTCCGCGGGCTGGGGGATGCCCATGACGTCCAGCACCGTGGGGGACACGTCGCCCAGGGAGCCGTCCCGCAGCTGGATGGGGGCCTTGTCGGCGGGATCGATCATGATGAAGGGCACCAGGTTGGTGGTGTGGGCCCCGTCGGGCTTCCCGGCGGCGGTATAGAGCTTCTCGATGTTGCCGTGGTCCGCGGTGATGGCGACCACATAGCCCTTGCCCAGGGCGTCGTTGACCACTTTATCCAGGTACTGGCTCACATAGCCGCAGGCCTGGATCTTGGCCTCCGTGTTGGAGGTGTGGCCGATGACGTCGCCGTTGGCGAAGTTGGTGATCACGAAGTCATACTTGCCCAGGGCGTCCATGACCGTGTCGGCCACCTTCGGCAGGGACAGCTCCGGCTTCTGGTCGAAGTCGATGCCCTTGGGGGAGGGGATGCACACGTCGTCCTCGCCGGGGAAGGGCTCGTTCTCGCCGCCGTTGAAGAAGAAGGTCACGTGGGCGAACTTCTCGCTCTCGGCGCAGTGGAACTGGGTCTTCCCCGCCTCGCTGAGGACCTGGGCCAGGGGCTTCACCACCTTGGCGGGGGCGAAGGCGATGGGCAGGTCCTTGAACTTATCGTGGTACATGGTCATGATCACGAAGTCCAGGTCCCGGAGCATCCGGCGCTCCGCCTTGTCGAACTCCGGATCGGTGAACATCTCGGTCAGCTCGATCTCCCGCTCGCCCCGGCGGCAGCAGAAGATGGCGGCGTCGCCGTCGGCGATCTTGCCGACGGGCCTGCCGTCCTCCACGAGGACCATGGGCTCCAGATGATAGTCGTCCTGGCCCAGCCCGTATGCCTTCTTGACGGCCTCAGCCAGCTGAGCGCCGCCGCGTTTAAAGTCTGCCATATGGATGACCTCCTATGTCGATGAAATCAAAGATCACTGTCCGTCCGTGGGCGGGATCAGCTTGTCGGCCGCGACCCGGCCCCGCTGGGGGAAGATGTCCAGCAGCTGGGGGAAGGTGTAGATCTTGCCGTCGGGCATGTTCTCCTCCGTCAGCTTCAGGGCCTTCCCTTTGTTGTACTGCACCGCTACGGTCATGCCGAAGGCCACGGCCTTGGCGCCCACGATGTCCCGGTCCAGGTTGTCGCCCACATAGCAGCAGTTCTCCGGCTGGGCCCCCACTTCCTCCATGGCGTAGTAATAGATGGCGGGGCCGGGCTTGCGGATGTAGGTGATGGAGGACTGCTGGACGGTCTTGAAGTAGGGCCGGAGGCCGTCGGCGTCCAGCCACTCGTCCACCTCCCGCTTGCCCACCAGGTCGCTGATGATGCCCAGGGTGTAGCCCCGGGCGCAGAGCTCCTTGACGGTCTCGGCGCCGCCCTGCACCACCGTGCGGCGGCCCTTGGTCTGGCGGTACTGATAGGTCAGCTCCGCCGCGTTCGCCAGGATGCGCTCCCGGTCCATGTCATAGGCCAGCCAGCGGGTCCAGAGGACCTCCTCCGGAGCCTCGCACATGAACTTCAGCGCCCACTCCCGGTACTTGTCATAGCGCTTGTCGATCACGTCCTCGAACCACTGGTTGGGATCGCTGGTCTCCACGCCGCACAGCTCCGCGATCTTCGCCCGGGCGGCGGAGAGATAGGCGGGATCCTCGTCGATGACCCGGAAGGTCCCTCCCAGATCCAGGAAGATGTAACGGATATCGGTATCCATGCGATATCAGCCTCCTTCATACCTTTCATATATGTGGATGGTGCCGGGACGGGGACGCGCCCGGAGGGCCTCCGCCCCCGGATGCCCCGCGGTCCATTCAGTCCAGGGGCGGCAGCAGGTCCAAGATCTCCCGGAAATCGCTGACCACCGCGTCGGGCTCGTTGGCCGCGGTGAACTCCACGGCGTGCTTCTTCTCCGGGGAGCGGAAGATGATGTTGGCCCCGATGCCCGCTTCCTTCGCGCCGGTGATGTCCCGCTTCACGTTGTCCGCCACGGACACGCAGTCCTCCGGCGCCACGCCCAGGTCCTTGCACGCCACCTCGTAGATCTCCGAGCAGGGCTTGCGCAGGCCGCAGACGGAGGAGAGGATGACGGAGTCGAAGTACTGGTCCAGGCCGTCCTCCTCCAGCCAGTCGGGGACCTCGTTCTCCCCGATCAGGTTGGAGATGATGCCCAGCTTATAGCCCCGGTCGTGGAGCCCCTTGATGACCTCCACGCCGCCGTCGACCACCACCCGGCGGCCCTTGCACTGGCGGTACTGGAAGCTCAGCTCGTGGCAGACCTGCTTGATGCGGGCCTGGTCGTAGTCCGGCAGGAGCCATTTGCACCACAGCTCCTCGTCGCCCGACTCCTTGTTCTCGCCCAGGGCCCACTTGCGGTAGGGCTCGTAGCGCTCCTCGATCATCTGGTAGAACTCCTCGTAAGGCACGGGGGACCCGGCGATCTCCGCCATCTTCCGGCGGGCGTGCTTCATGTAAGGCTCCTCCAGCAGGGCGATGCGGAGGGTGCCGCCCAGGTCGAAGAAGACGGCTTTATAGCGCTTTGTCATATCCATGGCGTTCCTCCTTCTGTCAAGTACGGGCAGGGAAGATATCCAGCAGCTGGCTCAGGGCGGTGATCACGTGGTCGGGGGTGAACTCCTTGCCGGTGGCGTGCTCCATGTTCAGGGTGTCCGGCTCGTCGATGCGGATCATCATGCCGAAGCCCGCGGCCTGAGTCCCCTCCACGTCCCGGACCGGGTTGTCGCCCACGTAGGCGCAGTTGGCCTCCGGGGTGCCGATGCAGCGGCAGGCCAGGTGGTAGATCTCCGGATCCGGCTTGCGCAGGCGGACCTTGGAGGAGAGGATCGTGGTCTTGAAGCACTGGGCCACGCCGTCGGCGGCCATCCAGTCGGGGATCTCCGTCTCGGTGACGGTGTTGGCGATGATGCCCAAGGTATAGCCCCGGGCGCAGAGCTCCTTGATGGTGGCGACCGCGTCGGCCCGAGCCACGCGGCGGCCGTCGTGGTCCCGCCAGAGCCGGGTGAGCTTCGCCGCGTTGGCGAAGATCATGTTCGGCTCGTACTCGGGCAGCATGTACTGGGTCCACAGCTCGCCCTCGGAGGCGTCCAGCAGGGTATCCTTGGACTGCTTGCGGTACTTCTTCCAGCGCTCCTCCAGCTTTGCGAACAGCTCGTCATGGGTCTCTTTCGTCTCGATGAGCTCCATCAGGCCGGCCTCGGCCTTGTCGATGAAGTCCTGCTCCTTGAGCACGATGCGCAGCGTGTTGCCTACGTCGAAGAAGATCGTTTGGATATCGGGGGTCATAAAAAGTTCCTCCTTATATAGATCTTAGTCTCGCAAACCCCCGGGGACACGTCCCCGGAGGCGGTGAGACCGTTCCCGGCCCACTCGTAAACGTTTGCGGCTTTTCACGTTTATTCTAAATGAAACCCCGGTCCTTTGTCAATATGCCAAACGCCGAAGACTTCGATCTTTTTTCGTTTTTCTGCCCAAAGATAGGAAAAATCCAGATCGTTATTGACATTGGCAGGAAAATAAGATATCCTTTATTTGACGATCCGAACGGGCCGCAGTCTGTCCGCTCTAAAAAAATAAAGCGGAAACGTTTGCGGTCCTCTGCGAGGCGGAAAGGAAGGAAAGCCTATGAAAAGTGTGACCCTGAAGGACGTCGCCAAAGCCGCCGGCGTTTCCTACGCCACCGTCTCCCGCGCCCTCTCCGGCAGCCACCAGATCGGCAGCGACACCCGGGAGCGCATCATCAAGCTCTGCGACGAGATGGGCTACACCACCAACTACGTGGCCCGTTCCATGGTGACCAAGCGCACCGGCCTCATCGGGCTGGTGGTCCCCTCCATCGACAACCAGTTCATGTCCGAGATCGCCTACTACGCCGAGATGAGCGCCAGGGGCCACGGCTACAACATCATGCTCTGCAACTCCGGCCCGGACCTGAAGCAGGAGAAGACCGTGGTCAAGCTCCTCCTCAGCCGGCAGGTGGACGGCATCCTAATCGTCCCCCAGAGCCCCAAGACCTATGAGAACATCCGGGCCTACACCGACCAGGTGCCCACCGTCTTCCTCAGCGAGAACCTCCGGGACCAGCCCCAGAGCTATGTGGCCGTGGACAACAGCCGGGGGACCTATATCGGCACGAAGTACCTCCACGACCTGGGGCACCGGGACATCCTCTACTTCGGCCGCCGCCACACCGCCACCCACCAGCTCCGGGCCGAGGGCTATATCCGGGCCTGCCACGAGCTGGGGCTGACGCCCCGGTTCTTCAACAGCGAGTTCACCCGCTCCTCCATCAACAACGGCTACCAGCTGGCCAGGGAGCTCTTCGCCAAGCCGGTGGATTACACCGCCATCTTCGCCTCCACGGACTCCAACGCCCTGGGCGTGCTCAAGGCGGCGGACGACGCCCACATCGACATCCCCGGCCACCTGAGCCTCATCGGCTTCGACAACATCTCCTCCACGGCCCTGCCCCGGATCGAGCTGACCACCGTGGAGCAGCCCAAGCGGGACATGGCCGTCCAGGCGGTGGACATGCTCCGGGACAAGATCGAGAACGGCACCCAGGGCTATGTCCACCAGATCCTCATGCCCACGCTGATCCGGCGGAGCACCTGCCGGGACCTGCACGAGGCCTGAGCCGACAACACAGGGGGCTCCCGCCCCCATTTATGAAAGAGGGAATCCTATCATGAACGGCTATCGCTACGACCCCCACACCCACACCGCCGAGACCAGCCGCTGCGGCCACCTGTTCGCCGCCGACGTGGTGGACCGCTACGTCCGCAACGGCTTCACCGGCCTGGTGGTCACGGACCACCTCCACCCCGAGTACCTCTCCCGCATCGACACCGAGCACGATTGGGATAAGGTGATGGACCATTACCTGAGCGGATACCACGCCTCCAAGAAGCGGGGCGACGAGGTGGGGCTGGACGTCATCCTGGGCGCGGAGCTCCGCTTCCCGGAGAACGACAACGACTATCTGGTCTACGGCATCGACGAGCAGTGGCTCCGCTCCAACCCCTACATCTGCTGCATGAGCGCCCAGGAGTTCTTCGACAAGTACCACGACCAGGTGCTCATCATCCACGCCCATCCCTTCCGCAAGGGCAGCGCCCCCGTCCAGGAGACCGCCGTCCACGGCGCGGAGATCATCAACGGGAACCCCCGCCACGAGAACAACAACGACAAGGCGCTGGAGCTCTGCCGCCGGCATCCCGAGTACTTCCGCCTGGCCGGGTCCGACACCCACCGGGACGGCGACGAGGCCCGGACCGCCGTCATCCTGCCGGAGCGGGTCCACGACTCCTTCGCCTACAAAGCCATCATCGAGCGCCGGGACTTCCATCTCTGGAGCCCGTCGTTCCAAGAGTTCGTCGAGGCCGATGAGGCCATCCGGAAGGAGGAGATGAGATGAGCCGTTTCAACACCCTTATCATCGGCGAGACCGCCCAGGACACCAACGTGGATTACGACGGCACCACCGTCCAGGCCGTGGGCGGCGCGGTGTACTACTCCGGCTTCGCCGCCGCCAACATGGGCCACAAGACCGCCGTCCTGCCCAAGGCGGACACCAGCCAGATCGACCTGACCGCCGCCTTCGCCCCCGCGCCCAACGTCACGGTCTTCCCGCTCCACAGCACCCATTCCTTCGTCACCAAGAACGTCTACCACACCCCGGACCGGGAGCGGCGGACCTCCACCGTGGACAGCGTCATCGACCCCTACCGGCCCGAGGAGATCCCCGCCGAGATCGACGCGCAGATCTGGCACCTGGCGGGCCTGGTCGGCGGCGACATCCCCAATGAGATCGTCCCCTTCGCCGCCAAGAAGGCCATGGTGGCCATCGACGTGCAGTGCATGCTCCGCTGGGCGGAGGACGGCGGCATGGTCTACCACGACTGGGAGGCCAAGCGGGAGATGCTCCCCTACGTCCGCTTCCTGAAGACCGACGCCGCCGAGGCGGAGATCCTCACCGGCCTCACCGACCGGGTGGAGGCCGCCAAGGTCCTTTACGGCTGGGGCGCCAAGGAGGTCCTCATCACCCACAACAGCGAGGTGCTGGTCTACGACGGCAAGCAGATCTACACCTGCCCCATCAAGGCCCGGAGCCTCTCCGGCCGCACGGGCCGGGGGGACACCACCTTCGCCTGCTACATCAACGAGCGGCTGACCCAGGACATCCCCACCGCCCTCCAGACCGCCACGGCGCTGGTCTCCCTGAAGATGGAGACGCCGGGGCCCTACATGGGCACCCGGGCCGACGTGGAGGCTTACATCAAGGAGTTCTATTGATCCCAAGAGGGGACGCCCCGCGCCTTCGACCGGCACGGGGCGTCCTTTTTCACACCAATTTCTCGAAATAGTAGAAGGTCTCGTCCTCGCCGCTCCTGCGCATACAGGAGGACAGCATCCGGTAGGACGCCTCGTTCTCCCGGAAGCACTTGGCGAAGACCCGGCCCAGGTGGAGCTTGTACAGCCCCCATTCCGCCGCCGCGATGAACGCCTCGGTGCCATAGCCGTGCCCGGCGTGGGCCTTGTCGATCCGGCAGCCCAGCTCCGCGCCGCCCCGGCAGTCGAAGTTGTACAGCACCGCCTCGCCGATGAGCGCCCCGTCCAGCCGGACGGCGAAGTTCACCGCAAGACGGTCCCGGAAGTCCCGCCGGGCCACCTCGAAGAAGCTCCGCTCCTCCACCGGCCCCCCCAGGCCGGCCACGTCGTCATAGCCCCACCAGCGGTTCCGCTCCTGGTCCAGCACCAGGGCGTTATAGGCCGGGATGTCCTCCTCCCTCAGGGCGGAGAGGGTCAGCCGGGCCGTCTCCACCTCGGGGATCTCGGTGATGTGGCGCATCAGCTCGTTCATGGGCTCGAAGCGGTATTTGGGGGCCAGCTTAGCGGGGCCGTACTGCAGCTTGGAGGTCCGCAGCCCTTTGTCCGCCGCGTCGTCCTCCCGGTCGATCCACTGGCAGTCCCTCCCGAAGGCGGCGGCGAAGGCCTGGACGAAGGCGGGGTACACGCCGGTATAGGAGTACAGCGCCTTCTCGATGTGGACGATCAGGGTGTCCCCGCACTTCTCCGCCAGGGCCAGGGCGATGAGCTTGTCCCCGTCGAAGAAGCCCCCGGCGATGAACCAGGGCTTCCCCGCCAGCTTCAGCATCTTCTTCGCCAGGGCCAGCTCGTCCCGGGCCTTGGCGTTGTCCCCCTTGGGGAACTCCGCCTCGTAATCCTGCCAGAACCGCTCGACGGCGGGGGCGTCCTCCGCCGTCAGGCGGCGGACCTGGGCGTCCGGCCACTGGGCGCGGAATTTCTTGATGTGGTTCCGCTGGCCGGAGTAGCGCCGCCCGGTGAAGTACTGGAGGTCCTCCCGGTAGTAGACGTAGTCCCGCCACGTGCGGATGTCGCTGACCCGGACGTAGGGGTACCGGCTCAGCACCTGGGCGGCCTTGTGCTCCGGCACCATGGAGATGACGGGGAGCTGGCCCGCCTCCAGGCAGTACGCCTCGATGGCCCGCAGGGCCGCTTCCACGTCCCCCTCGGGGCCGGGGACGGGGTAGTCGAAGTTCCACCCCCCCGCGTCCCGGTTCCGGACCACCAGGCACCCCGCGATCTCCGCCCAGGCGGGATGCAGCACCTTCTTCCACATGAGCTTGGTGCCCAGGGAGTATTCGCACAGGCCGTAATCACAGTCCTTGTAGTAGCGCCGCAGCTTGGCGCCGTCCTGTTTCGTCACTGGTTTGAACTGTTGCATAAGTCCCATCCTTTGCTCGTCATTGTGATATTTGCATAAGGGACCGTCCCGCTTCAAAGCGTGAAATGGACGATCTTCCATATAGTAAAAACATTTTGTGAATTTTTTTCTCGTTTTTTATTGACGTATCGGAGGATCTATAGTATATTTCTTCATTATTACCAAAAAAGGAGGCATCTTTTGTGGAAAATCAAAGAGGGTCCTGGGGAAGCAACCTGGGGTTCCTGATGGCTGCCATCGGTTCCGCCGTGGGCCTGGGCAACATCTGGGGCTTCCCCTACAAAATGGGGAAGTCCGGGGGCTTCACGTTCCTGATCGTGTATGTGCTGCTGGCCATCTTCGTGGGCTTCAGCATCATGATGGCCGAGCTGGCCATGGGCCGGAAGACCGGCAAGGGCACCATCGGCGCTTACCATGCCCTGTCCGGGCGGTTCAAGTGGGTGGGCTGGCTGGCGGTGTTCTCCCCCTTCGTCATCCTCAGCTTCTACACCGTCCTGGGCGGCTACTGCATCGAGTATATGGCCCTGAACCTGAGCAACCTGGCCTTCGCCGGGGCGGAGGTCAAGACCGGCGCGGACCTGTTCGGCGCCATGCTGACCAACCCCTTCGGCTGCGTCATGTTCACCTTCTTGTTCATGATCATCTGCTACCTCATCAACCGGGGCGGCATCTCCGGCGGCATCGAGAAGTTCAACAACGTGGGCATGCCCGCCCTGTTCGTCATGCTGGTGATCATCATCATCCGCTCCGTCACCCTGCCCGGCGCGGCGGAGGGCCTGAAGTTCATGTTCGTCCCCGGCTACGCCGTGGAGGCGGGCTTCATCGAGACGGCTCCCGGCTTCGTCTCCGTCCTGGCCACCGCCGGCGGGCAGATGTTCTTCTCTTTGTCCCTGGCGATGGGCATCACCATCACCTACGGCTCCTATATGAAGAAGGACCAGAACATCGTGAAGAACTCCGTCGTCGTCGTGGCGGCGGACACCATCGTGGCCCTCATGGCGGGCATCGCCGTGATCCCCGCCGCCGTGGCGGCCTACGGCCCCAGCGCCACCCTCAGCGGCCCCAAGCTGCTGTTCATCACCCTCCAGGACGTGTTCCAGGCCATGGGCGCCGTCGGCCCCCTGTTCGGCGTCATCTTCTACCTCCTGGTGCTGATCGCCGCCATCTCCTCCGCCATCGCCCTGATCGAGGTGGTGACCACCTTCCTGCTGGACCACGCGGAGACGAAGGGCAAACAGGGGGACCGGCCCAAGACCGTGTTCTGGGTCTGCTTCGCCGTCATGGTAGAGGCCGCCGTGGTGGCCCTGGACGGCCTTGGCAGCAACGTGGACGCCCTGGGCAACGCCCGGTTCGTGCCCGTGCCCTTCCAGAGCTTCGTCATCGGCCCGTGGAACGACTGCTGGCTGGACTTCATGGACATGATGTCCGAGGGCATCGCCATGCCCGCCGGCGCGCTGATCATGAGCATCATGATCGGCTGGGAGATCGGCGTGAAGCCCATCACCGACGAGATCCACCACGGCGCGGAGCAGATCCACTGGCTGAACCTGTTCATGAAGGTCTGCCTGATGTTCATCGTCCCCATCGCCATGGCCTTCATCCTGGGCGGCCAGATCGGCGACTTCTTCACCAACGACCCCGAGACCCAGAAGCAGAAGTTCTACTATATCGGCTACGCCGTGGGCGCGGCCATCCTGGTGGTCTCCTGGCTGGTCGCCTTCACCTCTCCCAAGCGGAGAGAGCGGGGCTGACCCCGTCTCCCCAGGCAGGATCCATCCCGGCCTCGAGCGGGCGGAGCTCCGGCTCCGCCCGTTTTCCGACAGCTCTCCCTACTATATACCAGATCCCCCAACGAATGCAAGGCTTTTCTTGCCCGCTCGTCCGCGCCGCCCCGGCAGGGACGGCTTTTTCATAAGCAGTCCTTCCCGTTCAGCGCCGCCCCGGCCAGCCGCTCCCCCTCATAGCGGAGCTTCAGGGAGAAGAAGGGCTCATCCGTGTCCAGCAGGCGGAGGAAGAGCTTGTCCCCCTCCCAGAGGGGCAGGGACAGCAGGTCCTCCTTCCTGATCCAGGCCAGCTCCCCCTCGCTGCACTCCCGGGGCGTCCCCGTCCAGGCGGAGGCGGTGAAGAGGTGCATATACTCCGTAGGGGCCTCATCGGAGACGAAGGTCACCAGGCCCCGGTAGCGGTACTCCGTCAGCGTCAGGCCCGTCTCCTCCAGGCACTCCCGCAGGATGCACTCCTCCGGGCTCTCCCCGTCCTGGAACTTCCCGCCCACGCCGATCCATTTGCCCTGGTTCACGTCGTGGTCCTTCTTGACCCGGTGGAGCATCAGGTATTCGTCTCCCCGCTCCAGATAGCAGAGGGTGGAACATAACATCGCCGTCTCTCCTTTCCCGGCGGCGGACCGCCTCGCTGCCCATTATACCCCTTCGGGCCGGAAAAGAAAAGGCTTTACATTTCAGAACGGATGTTCTATAATGAGACCGTGATCTTACCGGGAGAGGAGGTCCCCCATGCGGTCGAGACAGATCAGCTGCTGCTTCACCGGCCACCGGCCCGGGAAGCTGCCCTGGCGCTATGACGAGGCCGACCCCCGCTGCCTCTCCCTCAAGCGGCGCATCGCCGACGCCGTGGGGGCCGCCTATGAGGAGGGGCACCGGCACTTCCTCTGCGGCATGGCCCTGGGCTGCGACCTCTATTTCTGCGAGGCCGTCCTGGAGCTCAAGGCGGTCCATCCGGACGTCACCGTGGAGGCCGCCCTCCCCTGCCCCACCCAGGCGGACGACTGGGCCCCGGACCAGCGGGCCCGCTACCGGAGGCTGGTGGACGCCTGCGACTTCGAGACGCTGGTGTCTTCCCGCTATACCCCCTCCTGCATGCAGCGGCGGGACCGGTACATGGTGGACCACGCCTCCCTGCTCATCGCCGTCTTCGACGGCACCCCCGGCGGCACCCGATACACCATGCAGTATGCCATGAGCCGCCGGATCCCCATCGTGGACCTGCCGCTGGTGACGGAGGGCACCTGAATATTCCGCCGTTTTCCGCAGAACATAAGACCGGAAATTTTCTCGTTGGGAGGCGGCCCTATGTTTGCGAAGCGCACCGACCTGGCCCTGGAGGCCAGGGAGCTCTGGCAGGAATCCGCGGAGAAGACCACGCGGCTCTCCGGCGTGAAGGCCACGAAGTCCAAGGAGGAGGGGTACTCCGTCACCCGCGTGGACATCCTGGACCGGCGCGGGGAGGAGGCCCTGGGCAAGCCCCAGGGGAGCTATCTCACCATCGACCTCACCAGCTTCTGGCAGCGCAAGGCCGACTTTTTCGAGCGGGCCGTCCGGGCGGTGGGGAGCCAGTTGAAGTCCATGCTCCCCGGCCAGGGCCCTGTCCTGGTGGTGGGCCTGGGCAACGCCGCCATGACGCCGGACGCCGTGGGCCCCCTGGCGGCGGACAGCGTGCTGGTCACCCGGCACCTCATCGCCGCCATGCCGAAGCATTTCGCGGGCTTCCGCCCTGTGGCGGTGTTCCGGGCGGGGGTGCTGGGGACCACCGGCGTGGAGTCCGCCGAGTCCGTCCGGGGGCTGGTGGAGCAGGTGCAGCCCGCCCTGGTCATCGCCATCGACGCCCTGGCCGCCCGGCGGGTGGGCCGGATGTGCACCACCGTCCAGATCAGCGACACCGGCATCACCCCCGGCTCCGGCGTGGGGAACCACCGGGCGGCGCTGGACCGGGAGACGCTGGGCGTGCCGGTCTACTCCATCGGGGTGCCCACGGTGGTGGAGGCCGTCACCCTGGCGGCGGACCTCCTGGAGGAGGCGGGCATCGCCGAGCTGGACGAGACCCGCCTCCGCCACGGCAAGCAGCCCCTGACGGTCACCACCCGGGACGTGGACCAGCAGGTCCGGGAGCTGAGCAAGGTAGTGGGTTACGGCATCAACTGGGCCCTCCAGGACCTGGAGATCGAGGAGATCAACGCTTTGCTGGCCTGAGCCCCATAACAGAGCGTATTTTTTCGAAGGGATGATCCCCAGCGGATACCTCCGCCGGGGATCGCAGGCTGCCGAGAAGACTTTTTTGACAGCCTGCGCAAGTTTTCAGGACCTTCAAAAAAGTCCTGGGACCTTATGATCGAAAACGAGAGGGGCCCCTCCTGGGCCCCTCTCGCAGCCTCCCCCTCCCCGCCGACGCAGTCCTCGCTGCTTTTTCGAAAAGAGATCCCCGGCGGATACCTCCGCCGGGGATCTCCTTCATCCGTCCAGCCTCCCCAGGGCGCTCTTCGCGGCGGCCTGCTCGGCTTCTTTCTTGCTGTGGCCGGAACCGGAGCCGATCGGCTCCCCGTTCAAAAGCACCTCCGCGGCGAAGGTCTTGGCGTGGTCCGGGCCCCGCTCCCCCACCATGCGGTAGGTCAGCACCTGGTCCGCCTGCCGCTGGACCAGCTCCTGGAGGGCCGTCTTATAGTCCCGGCGGCGCTCCTCCACCACCTCTTCCCGCTCCGCTTCCAGCAGGCAGCGGTGGATCAGCGCCGAGGCGGCCCCGATGCCCCCGTCCAGGTACACCGCGGCGAAGACGGCCTCCGTGGCGTCCGCCAAGATGGACGTCCGCCTCCGGCCCCCGCCGGACTCCTCTCCCCGGCCCAGGCACAGGTAGGCCCCCAGGTCCAGCTTCCCCGCCACCTCATAGAGGCTCTGTTCACACACCAGGGCCGCCCGGATGCGGGTCAGGTCCCCCTCCGGCAGGTCCGGATGCTGGGTGAAGAGGAACTCCGCCGTCACGAAGCCCAGCACGGAGTCCCCCAGGAACTCCAGCCGCTCGTTGCTGGAAAGCCGCTCGGCCCGGTGCTCGTTGGCGTAGGAGCTGTGACACAGGGCCTCCTCTAAAAGCGACTTGTCCCGGAAGACATAATTCAGTTTTTTCTCCAGTTCCCGCATAACAAAGGCCCTTTCCAAAAGGACGCCCCGTGAGAGCACGGGGCAGCCTGATCACTTATTCAGCTTATTGGCCAGGTAGTTCACCGCGTCGCCCACGGTCTTCAGGGCGGAGAGCTCCTCTTCCTCGATCTCGCCGACCTCGAACTCCTCTTCCATGGCCATGACCAGTTCCACCAGGTCCACGGAATCCGCGCCCAGATCGCCCTCGAAGGCGGTATCCATCGTGATGTCCTCCGGCTCCTTGGCGAACTGCTCCGCCACGAGCTCCCGCAGTACTTTCAGGATCTCTTCGTTTGACATTGCCGTCTCACTCCTTAACTAACGTTCCGCTGATGCAGCGCATCGGTCTCTCTTGAAGCTAATATACGGCAAGAGCCTTAGTGCTGTCAAGGGGCATCCGGCAATTTCTGCCCATTTCCGCTGACTCTCATCGCCTCGATGTTGGCCTCGATGTCCGCGATGAAGCCGCTGGCCGCGTACTCCTCCGCCCGGAAGACCGCGTTGCGGATGGCCCGTGCGTCCGAGGAGCCGTGGGCCTTGATCACCGGCTTGGAGATCCCCAGGAAGGGCGTGCCGCCCACCTCGCTGGGGTCCAGCAGCGCCTTCATCCCCGCCAGGTCCTTCTTCACCAGACCCGCCGCGATCTTCGTCTTCGTACTGGAGAGGAACATCTCCTTCAGGCTCTTCAGCAAAAACCTGCCGGTCCCCTCCAGGGACTTCAGCATCACGTTCCCCGTGAAGCCGTCCGTCACCAGCACGTCCGCCCCGCCCAGCATGGCGTCCCCGGCCTCCAGGTTGCCCACGAAGCGGATGCGCCCGGCCTCCGCCGCCTCCGTCAGCAGGGCGTGGGCCTCCCGGCGGAGGGGGTCGCCCTTCTCCGCCTCGGCGCCGATGTTCAGCAGGGCCACCCGGGGCCGCTCCACGCCCAGGAGGCGCTTGGCGTAATAGTTCCCCAGGTACGCGAACTGGAGCAGGTACTCCGGCGTGCACTCGGCGTTCGCCCCGCAGTCGCAAAGGAGCATCCGCCCCTCCGCCGTGGGGAGCACCGGCCCCATCGCCGCCCGGCGGATGCCCCGGATGCGCTTGACCACCAGGGT
The DNA here is from genome assembly GCF_910584465.1 of uncultured Oscillibacter sp. Taxonomy (GTDB): domain Bacteria; phylum Bacillota; class Clostridia; order Oscillospirales; family Oscillospiraceae; genus Oscillibacter. Next base: position 13,054 of record NZ_CAJUBK010000033.1, on the reverse strand, counting down.
CGCCCCGGCCAGCAGGGCCCCCGTGGACCCGGCGGAGACGAAGGCGTCCCCCTCGCCGTCCCGGAGCATCCGCAGGCCCACCGTCAGGGAGGAGTCCTTCTTCCGCTTGAAGGCCGTGGCGGGGTCGTCGGAGATCTCGACCACCTCCGACGCGTCCCGGATCTCCACGCCCGCGGGCAGGGTCTTCCCCCCGGCGGCCTCCACGGCCCGCAGGACCTCCGCCGTCCTCCCCACCAGGATCACGTCCGTGCCGTACTGCTCATGGGCCTCCAGCGCCCCCTGGACGACGGCCAGAGGGGCGTTGTCGCCGCCCATGGCGTCCACGATGATCTTCATACCGAACCCTCCCTTTGTGCGCGCGCTCTTCGTCTCTTTATTGTAGCACATCCTCCCGCAGCCCGTCAACGATCGCCAGGGACCGCCGGGACAGCTCCGCGTTCTTCTCCCGCTTCCCCCGGACGCGGCGGCCCAGCGGCGGCATGATGCCGAAGTTGATGTTCATCGGCTGGAACGCCGTGACGGAGCGGTCGGAGATGTACAGCGCCAGGGCCCCCATGGCGGTCTCCCGGGGGAAGTCCACCGGGGGCATCCCCCGGAGCCTCCGGGCGGTCTCCACGCCCACCAGGAAGCCGCTGGCCGCGGATTCCACATACCCCTCCACGCCGGTCATCTGCCCGGCGAAGGAGATCCTGGGATCCGACAGCAGGCGGTAATAGCGGTCCAGCAGCCTGGGCGAGTCCAAGAACGTGTTCCGGTGCATCACGCCGTAGCGCAGGAACTCCGCGTCGTGGAGGGCGGGGATCATGGAGAAGACCCGGCGCTGCTCCGGGAAGCGCAGGTGGGTCTGGAAGCCCACCAGGTTGTAGACGCTGCCCTCCCGGTCGTCCCGCCGGAGCTGGACCACGGCATAGGGCTCCCTCCCCGTCCGGGGATCTGCCAGCCCCCGGGGCTTCAGCGGGCCGTAGCACAACGTCTCCCGGCCCCGCCGGGCCATGACCTCCACGGGCATACAGCCCTCGAAGACCTTCCTGTCCTCGAAGCCGTGGACCTCCGCCTCCTGGGCGGTGGTCAGGGCCCGCCAGAAGGCGTCGTACTCCTCCTCGTCCATGGGGCAGTTCACATAGTCCGCCGTGCCCCGGTCATAGCGGGAGCCCATCCAGGCTTTGTCCATGTCGACGCTCTCCGCGGAGACCAGGGGGGCCGCCGCGTCGTAGAAGTGCAGGGCGCTGTCCTCCCCCAGCAGGGCCTGCAGCCGCTCCGCCAGGGCGTCGGAGGTCAGGGGGCCGGAGGCCACGACGACCTCGCCCGCGGGGAGGTCCGTCACCTCGCCGGGGACGACGGTGACGCCGGGGTGCTCTCTCAGCCGCTCCGTCACCAGCCGGGCGAAGCCGTGGCGGTCCACCGCCAGGGCCCCGCCCGCCTCGACGCGGGTCGCGTCGGCGCAGGAGAGGATCAGGGAGCCCATCCGCCGCAGCTCCTCTTTCAAAAGGCCCACGGCGTTCTCCAGCTGGTCGCTCCGCAGGGAGTTGGAGCAGCACAGCTCCGCGAACTGGTCCGTCGTATGGGCGGGGGTCCTTTTTTCGGGCTTCATCTCCCGAAGGGTCACCCGGACGCCTCGCTGGGCGAGCTGCCAGGCGCATTCGCTGCCGGCCAGGCCGGCGCCGATCACGGTCACTTCCATCGTTGCACCTCCGGTGGGGGTCTTTTCTCCGCCCTCCCGGGCGGAGGGGGGTGGCAGCCATGGGGATGGCTGGTCCTTTCGCACCCCCCATTTTCTCTTTTCCTTCCGGAAGGAAAAGAGAAAACGGGCCGTGCACGGTCCAAAAGAGAAAAGGAACTATGGGCCCTTCGGGCCTGCTTTAGGGGCCCTCCTTTGGGCCTCCCTATCGCTCCTCTGTGCGGCCTAACAAGTAGTCGGTGGACACGCCGAAAAAATCCGCCAGCTTCATCAAGTCGGGGATCTCAGGATAATGCGTCGCCGACTCATAGTACTGATAGGCCCGCAGACTGCATTGCAGATGTTCCGCCATCTGCGTCTGGGTCCGCTTCTTCTCTTTTCGCAATCCTTTTAGGCGCTGAGCAAAAATTTTCATGATCCCCTCTTGACAAGCAACTGAGTTGCATATATAATATTATGCAACTCAGTTGCAGAATGGAGCGATTTTATGACACCACTCATGCAGACCATCTTTGAAGAACTCTGCGGATACGGCCTCGATCCCTACATAGACGGCTTCGTGCGGGACACCTACGATGAGGAACTCGAGCAGCTTTACAATGCCCTCTCCGCCGTCCTGCCCGAGCACTGCCGGACGATCTTCGAGCGTTACGCCCTGATCGCCCGCGCCCGTTCCCTCGTGGAGCTCGAGGCCATGTTCCAGGCCGCGTACGCCGCCGCGCGGGAGCTGGCTTAGCCCTCCGCCTCCGCCTTTTCGGCGGTCTTCCGGGCGGCCGTCTTCTTCGCCGCTGTGGTCTTTTTGGCGGCGGCCTTCGTGCCCTTCGATGCCGTCTTTTTCGCCGGAGCGGCTTTCGTGCCCTTCGACCCGGTCTTTTTCGCCGGGGCGGTCTTTTTGGCGGCGGTCTCCGTGCCCTTCGCCGCCGTCTCCTTCGCCGGGGCTGCGTTCGCGGCCTCCTCCCCGGCCGGGGCGGGGCCCGCCTCCCCTTCCGTCTTCTTGGCGGCGAAACGGGGATAGCCCCGTTTGTCCTCCGGCAGGAAGTTGGGACATGCCGCGTTGATGCAGAAGGGCTTCCTGGCCCCCCGGCCCGCCTTTTTGAACAGGGTGTGCCCGCAGACGGGGCAGTCGTCCTGCACCGGCACGTCCCAGGTCATGAAGTCGCACTTCTCGGCCTCGATCTTGCTGGTCAGGTGCTCGCAGCAGTAGTAGGTGTACTGCTTCCCGTTCTTTTTGCTCTTGCCGGTGCGCTTCATCAGCCGCCCGCCGCACTTGGGGCACCGCCCCGGCATCTCCACCACCAGCGGCATCGTGAAGGTGCAGTCCGGGAAGCCCGGACAGGCCAGGAACCGGCCGAACCGGCCCGATTTGACCACCAGGTTCCGTCCGCACTCGGGGCAGACCTCGGCGGAGACCTCGTCGGGCACCTTGATGCGCACGCCCTCCAGGTCCTGCTCCGCCTGTTTGAGGTCCTTGTCGAAGCTGCCGTAGAAATCCCGCAGCACGCCCTTCCAGGGGGTGCTGCCGCCCTCCACGGAGTCCAGCTTCTCCTCCATGTGGGCGGTGAACTGGAGGTCCGCGATGTCGGTGAATTTGTCCTTCATCAGCTCCGTCACCACCCGGCCCAGGTTGGTGATCTTCAGGTACTTGCCCTCTTTCTCCACGTAGTCCCGGTCCAGGATCGTGGACACCGTGGGCGCGTAGGTGGAGGGCCGTCCGATGCCCTGCTCCTCCATGGCGCGGATGAGGGAGGCGTCGGTATACCGGGCGGGGGGCTGGGTGAAGTGCTGGCTGGGCGCGAAGCCCTGGAGGGCCAGGCCGTCGCCCTCCTGGAGCTCCGGCAGGGGGGAGCCTTTCTCCTCCTTCTCCTCGTCCTTGCCCTCCTCGTAGACGGCGGTGTAGCCCGCGAATTTCAGGCTGGAGGAGCTGGCCCGGAAGTCGTGCCGGCCCGCCTGGATCTCCACCGCCACGCTGTCATAGACCGCGTTGGACATCTGGCAGGCCACGAAGCGGCTCCAGATCAGGCGGTACAGCCGGTACTGCTCCCCGGTGAGGTCCGCCTTCAGGTCCTCCGGGGCCCAGCGGACGTTGCTGGGGCGGATGGCCTCGTGGGCGTCCTGGGCGCCCGCCTTGGCCTTGTAGCGGTGGGTCTGGGCATAGGGCTCGCCGTAGCGGCCCAGGATGAACTCCCTGGCGTCCGCCAGGGCCTCCTCGCTCAGGCGCAGGGAGTCGGTACGCATATAGGTGATGAGGCCCACGGTGCCCTCCCCGGCGATGTCCACGCCCTCGTAGAGCTGCTGGGCGATGGCCATGGTCCGGCGGGGGGTCATGCTGAGCTTCCGGGACGCCTCCTGCTGCATGGTGGACGTGGTGAAGGGGGGCGAGGGACTGCGCTGCTTGTCGGTCCGCTTCACGGCCTTGACGGCGAAGGCGGCGTTTTCCGTCTCCCGGACCACGGCGTCCACCTCGGCCTGGGACTTCAGCTCGGCCTTCCGGCCGTCCCGGCCGTGGTAGCGGGCGGTGAAGGGCTTGTTCCGGCCCAGGAGGTCCGCGTCCAGGGTCCAGTACTCCTCCGGCTGGAACGCCTCGATCTCCCGTTCCCGGTCGTCCACCATCCGGGTGGCCACGGACTGGACCCGCCCGGCGGAGAGGCCCCGGCGGATCTTCTTCCACAGCAGGGGGCTCAGCTCATAGCCCACCAGGCGGTCCAGGATGCGCCGGGCCTGCTGGGCGTCCACCAGGTTCTGGTCGATGGCCCGCGGGGCCTGGATGCTCTCCCGGACCACCTTCTTGGTGATCTCGTTGAAGGTCACCCGCTTCGCCTTCTCGTCCGGGAGGTCCAGCAGGTGCTTCAAATGCCAGGAGATGGCCTCGCCCTCCCGGTCCGGGTCGGTGGCGAGGTAGACGGTGTCCGCCGCCTTGGCGGACTTTTTCAGGTCCTTGATGATATCTTCCTTGCCCTTGATGGGCTGATAGACCGGCTCGAAATCCTGCTTCGGATCCACGCCCAGCTTGCTCTTGGGCAGGTCCCGCAGGTGGCCCATGCAGGCCTTGACCGTGTATTCCTTCCCCAGGTATTTCCCGATGGTCTTGGCCTTCGCCGGGGATTCCACGATGACCAAATACTGCTTTGCCATAGTTACCTCCGTGTGTCTCCCGCCCCGCGGGAGGGTGCGTTACTCTGGAAGGGCCACGGTCCTGGTGTACCGTTTCCCGCTGTGCTGGCGGACGTGCCCGTCGATCTCCAGCACGGTCAGCGCCGAAGACACCCGCCGGGCAGGGATGCCGGTGGCCTGGATCAGGTCGTCCACCTGGACCGGCCCCTCCGTCCCCATCGCCCGCAGGAGGGCAATCTGGTCGTCCGTCAGGCCCTCCGGGCCGATGACGGGCAGGGCCGGCGGCTCCGGCGCGGGCCCCGGCGGCGGCACAGGTCCGGGCCCCGCCGGCGGCGGGGCCTTCGGCGCGGAGCGCCGCGGCCGGGCAGGCAGGGGCCCCCGGGGAGGCCGCCCGGGGCGCAGCTTGTCCGGGAACCGCTCCGCGTAGTCCCGCAGGATGTCCCAGCCGCTGGCCGCCACGCCTGCGCCGTCCCGGATCAAGTCGTTGCAGCCCACGCTGGCGGGCGCGCCGATGGGACCGGGGACCGCGTAGACCTCCCGCCCCTGGTCCAGGGCGAGGCCGGCGGTGATCAGCGCGCCGCTGCGTCCCGGGGCCTCCACCACCAGCACCGCCACGCTCAGGCCGGACATGATCCGGTTCCGGGCGGGGAAGTGGTGCCGCTCCGCCTTGGCCCCCGGCGGATATTCGGAGAGCAGGGCCCCGGCGGCGGAGACATCGTCATAGAGGTCCCGGCTCTCATAAGGATAGCGGACGTCCAGTCCGTTGCCCACCACGCCGACCACGACGCCCCCGGCCCGGAGCGCGCCCCTGGCCGCAGCGGCGTCCACGCCCTTGGCCAGGCCCGTCACGACCACCGCGCCGCCGGATGCCAGCTCCTGGCTCAGCCGCTCCGCGCTGGCGGTGCCGTAGGGCGAGCAATCCCGCGTGCCCACCACGGCGATGGCGGCCTCCTCGTCGATGGCGGGCATACGGCCCTTGATATACAGTACGATGGGCGGATCGAAGATGTTCTTCAGCCGGTCGGGGTACTCCGCGTCCTGGATGGTCATGACGCGGATCCCCAGCCGCTGGCAGTCCGCCAGGATGCGCTCCGCCGCGGAGAGGTCCCGGTCCAGCGCCAGCTCCGCCTGCGCCTGGGACACGCCCTCGGCCAAAAGCAGCTCCTCCCGGTCGGCGAAGAAGATCTCCTCCGGCGAACCGAAATGCCGCAGGAGGGCCAAACGCGACGGACGGTCCATCCCCGGGAGCTCCGCGAGCCACAGCCAATATTTCAGCACGATCCTCTCTCCCCTTCCCAAGGTCCTCTATACTATATTAAATAAAGCCCGATCGCAAGTACTGTTTCAAAAAGTTCACAGATCTGCCCGCGCCGCCTCCCACAAGAGCACCGACGCGGCGGAGGCCGCGTTCAGGGACTCACAGCCCGCCTCCATGGGGATGCGGATGGTCCGATCGCAGGCCGCCAGCACCTCCGGCGAGAGGCCCCGGCCCTCGCTGCCCACCGCGACGGCACAGCGGCGCAGGTCCACCGCGCGTACGTCCGCGGTGTCCTCCCGCAGGGCCGCGCCGTAAAGGGGCAGGCCCGCCGCCTCCAAAAGGGCCAGCAGGTCCGAGAGGCCGCAGCGGTAGGCCCTCCGGCGGAACTGGACCCCCATCCCCGCCCGGAGGGTCTTGGGGCTGTAGACGTCCGCGCACCCGGGGAGCAGGATCGCCGTCGTGCCGAAGGCGTCCGCCGTCCGGAGGATGGTGCCCACGTTCCCGGGGTCCTGGACGCCGTCCAGGACCAGGAAGCGGAGACGGCCCCGGGCGTCCGGCTCCAGCCGCTCCGGCGGGCCGTCCTCCCGAAAAGCGCAGGAGAAGACGACCCCCTGGGGGGCCTCCATAGGGCTGACGGAGCGCATGACGCTCTCGCTGACCCGGACCGCCCGGACCGCTCCGGGGATGGGGGGCAGCTCCGCCCCTTCGGTGCAGATCAGGGCGCGGAGATCCGCCCCCCACAGCGCCGCCTCCCGGAGGAGCTTGGGGCTGTCGCACAAAAATTCTCCCGTTTCCTCACGATAGGAACGGGAGGACGCCAGCTTCCGCAGGTGGACGCAGAGGGGATTGCTCTTACTGGTGATGGTCTCCATCTCGCGTCCCCTCCCGTCCCCGGCAAACGATATCATGCTGAGACGGGCGGTCCGCGCCTGCCTCCGGCATGGATTCTTCCCTATCATAAAGGCAACCGCCCGCCTTGTCAAGCCGCCCGCCGGCTTTTCTGTGATTTTTGCGCCAGGCGGTCCGGATCTCGCCGCAGAGGTACAGCGACCCCAGGGCGCAGACCGCGCCGCCCTCCCCCGCCGCCTCCAGGGCCGCGGCGATCCCCTCCTCCACGCACTCGCAGGGCCGGGCACTCACGCCCCGGGCCGCCAACTGGGCGCAGAGCGCCGCCGGCTCCAGGGCCCGGGGGCTGTCCGGGCGGAGGACGAACACCTGCTCCGCCAGGGGGGCCAGCAGGTCCAGCATCTCTCCGGCGTCCTTGTCCGCCAGGACGCCCAGGAGGAACACCAGCCGCCTCCCAGGGAAGAAGGCCCGCAGGCCCTCCGTCACGGCCCGCATCCCGTGGGCGTTGTGGGCCCCGTCCAGGAGGAAGGCCGGATCCCGCCCCAGGACCTCCAGCCGTCCCGGCCAGCGGACCGCGGCCAGGCCCCGGCGGACCGCCTCCTCGGGGATGCGCCAGCCTTTCTCCCGCAGACGCTCCAGCGCCGTCAGGGCCAGGGCGGCGTTCTCCGCCTGATAGGTCCCCGCCAGGGGGACCGTCAGGCCCTCCCAGGGGGCGAAGTCGAAGGCCGTCCCCTCCAAATCCAGCCCGCGGATCTCCAGGCGGGAGAGGTCCAGCTCGGTCAGCGCCGCGCCCCGCTCCCGGCAGACGCGGCGGAAGACCTCGTCCGCCTCGGGGCAGCCGCCCCGGCTGACCACGTCCCCGCCGGGCTTGACGATCCCCGCCTTGGCGGCGGCGATGTCCCCCAGGGCAGGGCCCAGCAGGGCCGCGTGGTCCATCCCCATGGCGGTGAGCACCGCCAGCTCGGGGACATCGATGACGTTGGAGGCGTCCAGCGCCCCGCCCAGGCCGGTCTCCAGCACGACGATGCCGCAGCGCTCCTGCCGGAAGTGGAGGAACGCGGCGGCGGTGATCAGCTCGAACTCCGTGGGGTGGTCCTCCATGGACTCCGCCGCGGGACGGATCTGGTCCATCACCGCCCCCAGGGCCTCATCCGAGATCTCCGCTCCGTCCACCCGGATGCGCTCATGGAAGCGCTCCAGGTGCGGCGAGGTGCTGAGCCCCACCCGGTGCCCCGCCGCCTCCAGCACGGAGGCCAGGCACGCGCAGACGCTCCCCTTGCCGTTGGTGCCTGCCACGTGGAGGAACGTCAGCTCCTCCTGAGGGTCCCCCAGGCGGCGGAGCAGCTCCCGGATGCGGCTCAGCCCCGGGGCGCGGCCCTGCCAGCCGTGGGACCAGATATAGGCGATGGCCTCTCCTCCCGTCATGCCGCCCCTCCTTTACAGGCCGGGGACGGCGTCCCGCCTCCGCAGGGCCTTCACCAGGGGGATGGCCAGGGAGGCCATGACCACGGCGTTGAGCATGCCCACGATGAGCCGCCAGATCAGATCGCCTGCGATCAAACCGGGGAAGTAGTAGCCCATCAGCACGCTGTCCAGCCAGTTCACCAGGGTGTTGCCGACCGTGGTGCAGACCGCCGCCGCGACGCAGACGGCATAGCACGCCGCACGCCGCTCCTCCAGCCGCGCGCCCCTCTGCCGGGCCAGCATCGCCGCCATGCCGATGACCAGTCCCCGGACCGCCGGGGGGATCAGGTACAGCACCGTGGTATAGGTGACGCCGTAGGTCAGGAGCTGCTTGAAGAACTCCCCCACCAGCGCCGCCGCTGCCGCGTCCAGCGGCCCGAAGAGCAGCGCCCCGATCACCACCGGCAGTGAGCCGAAGGAGATCCGCACGTTCCCCGCCTGCACCACCACGTAAAGCGACAGCGGCACATACATGGCCGCCAGCAAAGCGGTGTAGCACATCCTTTTGACATCGGTCCTGAACATAAAAAAACCTCCTTCGATACGGCAGTCATGCCGCACGAAGGAGACTCGTCCCCATATGCGGCAGCGGGATGCGGGACACGCACTGCGGGAGGGCATCCCCCCTTCGTCCGGAAAGCAACTCCCCGTCTCCCCGGCACTTCTACACGCGCGTCCCTACTCTGCCTGTCCGCCCTCCCCCGCAGGGTGGGCCGTTGCCCTTATCATACAGCATCTGCCGGGAAAAAGCAAGAGGGAAGTGCCCCGGACCGAAGTCCGGGGCACTCAGCCTGCCGAAAAGATCTTTTCGGCAGGCTGAGCAAGTTTTCAGGACTTTGAAAGTCCTGAAAACTTCATATTTTGAATGGTGCAGGAGACCCCTCCTGGGTCTCCCGCACACACCCGTCCTTCCCGTCCCTTCTGTCTCCCGCGTCTTTCGACAGCGGACGTGCCCCGGACCGAGGTCCGGGGCACTTTCTAAGGAAGGATCATTTCCCAGCGGGCTCCGCCGCCTTGGCCTCGGCGGCGGCCTTGGCCTTCTCGGCCTGGGCTTTCTTGATGGCCTTGTATTTCTCCTTCTCCTCGGCAGTCGCCGCGGGGAGGATCGCGTCGCGCGGGCAGACCTTGGTGCACAGCTTGCAGCCCACGCACTTGTCGTAGTCGATGACGGCCACGCCGTCCTCCACATGGATCGCGTCCTTCTTGCACTCCTTCTGGCACAGCCCGCAGCCGATGCAGGAGCTGGAGCACACGCTCATGGCGGCCTTGCCCTTGTCCCGGTTGGCGCAGCCCACATGGACCTTCTTGGAGGCGGGGACGGAGACGATCAGGTGCCGGGGGCAGGCGCTGGCGCAGGCCATGCAGGCGGTGCACTTGTCCGGATCCACCACGGCGGTGCCGCCGGGGCCGATGGACATGGCGCCGAACTGGCACGCCGCCACGCAGGACCCGAAGCCCAGGCAGCCGAACGCGCACTCCAGGGGACCGCCGGCCACCTTCGTGGCGGAGATGCAGTCCTTCACGCCCACGTAGTCATACCGCTTCTTGGCGTTGACGCCGCCGGTGCAGCGGACGAAGGCCACCTGCCGCTCGCCGGTAGGGGCCGCCAGCCCCATGATCTCGGCGATGGCGGCGGCGTTCTCCGCCCCCGCGGGGGCGCAGGCGGTGACGGGCGCGTCGCCCGCCAGGATGGCGGCGGCACAGCCGCCGCAGCCGGGGAAGCCGCAGCCGCCGCAGTTGGCGCCGGCCAGATGGCTCAGGATGGCTTCCTCACGGGGATCCTTCTTCACCTCGAAGATCTTGGAGGCGACGGCCAGGATCAGGCCGAACACCGCGCCCAGGATGCCCAGGACGGCGACGGCGGCGATGATGTTCATTCCCATTTCACTGCCCCCCTTACCAAATCTTCAGGCCGGAGAAGCCCATGAACGCCAGGGCCATGAGTCCGGCAGTGACGAGGGCGATGGGGAAGCCCTCGAAGCTCTTGGGATACTCGGCGAAGACCAGGCGCTCCCGGATGCTGGCGAAGAGCACGATGGCCACCAGGAAGCCGATGCCGCCGGTGATGCCGTAGACCACGGACTCGATGAAGTTATAGCTCTCCTGGATGTTCAGCAGCGCCACGCCCAGCACCGCGCAGTTGGTGGTGATCAGGGGCAGGTACACGCCCAGGGCCGTATACAGGGAGGGCATGGACTTCTGGAGGAACATCTCGATGAACTGGACCAGGGCCGCGATGACCAGGATGAAGGCCACGGTCTGCATGTACATCAGGTCGAACTTCACCAGGATGAACTCGTTGACCACCCAGGTGATGGCGGAGGCCAGGCCCATGACGAAGGTCACGGCGATGCCCATGCCCACGGCGGTGTCCACCTTCTTGGACACGCCCAGGAAGGGGCAGATGCCCAGGAACTGGGAGAAGATGAAGTTGTTCGCTAAGATAGCGCCCAGCGTGATCGCCAGGAGATTCGAGATCTGATCCATTTACTTGCCCTCCTTCGACTTGGACAGCGCCCACTGCATGGCCGCGATCAGGAAGCCAAGCACCAGGAAACCGCCCACCGGCAGCGTCAGCACGCCGATGGGGAACTGTTCGGGGATGATACGGAAGCCGGCCAGCGTGCCCGCGCCCAGCAGCTCGCGGATGAAGCACATCACCAGCAGCACGGCGGTATAGCCCAGGCCCTGGCAGATGCCGTCCACGAAGGAGGCGGCGACGCCGTTCTTATAGGAGAAGGACTCCGCCCGGCCCAGGATGATGCAGTTCACCACGATCAGCGGGATGAACACGCCCAGGGACGCGGCGATGGCCGGGACGAACGCCTGCAGGAGCAGGTCCACGCAGGTGACGAAGCCCGCGATGACCACGATGAACATGGCGATGCGGATCTTGTCGGGGACGATCTTGCGGATGGCGGAGATGACGACGTTGGAGGCCGTCAGGATGATGAGCACGGACACGCCCATGCCCAGACCGTTCATGATGGAGGTCGTGATCGCCATGGTGGAGCACATGCCCAGCACCTGGACCAGGACGGGGTTCTGGGTGATCAGGCCCTCTTTCAACTGTTTACCGAAATTCATGATCCAACTCCTCCTTCCTCAGCCCAGCACGCCGGCCACGGCCAGCGCAGCGTTGACGCCGTTGGTCACGCCCCGGGTGGAGACCGTGGCGCCGGAGATGGCGTCCACGTTCGCGCCCACGGTCAGCACACCGTCGTCGGCGCTCTTGCCCTCGAACTGGCTCAGCACGCCGACGCCGCTGGCGGTGGGCATGTTGGTCATGACCTTGGAGCCGATGCCGGAGGTCTCGGAGTTCTTGACGATGGACACGCCGGTGACCACGCCCTCGGCGTCCACGCCCACCATCATCTCGATCTTGCCCTGGGAGCCGCTGGCGACCACCTTGATGGCGTAGCCCGCGGTGGAGCCGCCCGCCTGGGCCTCATAGACGGAGTCCAGGGTGACGCTGCCGGAGGCGGCGGTCATCTCGTCGGTGAGGGGCAGCGCGTCGGAGAAGGTGGTGTTGTCCGGGTCGGCCACCACGGCCTTCATGGCCGTGACGGTGTTCTCCCAGTTGATCGCGTCGATCTTTTCCTCGGTGACGGCGTTGACGCCGCCCAGGGCCGCCGCTACGATCACGCAGGTGAGGAACAGCGTGACGGTCAATTTGATGATGTACGCGGGGTCCATCTGGACTTTTTCCTTGCTCATTTCCCGCTCTCCTCCTTCTTCACGACGCCGAAGCGCACGGGCTTGGTGTATTTGTCGATGAGGGCCACGAAGAGGTTCATGACCATGATGGAGTAGCACACGCCCTCGTTATAGGACCCGAAGTAGCGGATCAGCACGGTGAACAACCCGCAGCCCACGCCGAAGATCAGCTGGCCCTTCTTGGTGACGGGGGAGGTGGCATAGTCGGTGGCCATGAAGAACGCGCCCAGCATCAGCCCGCCGCCGAAGATGCTGTACAGCATCCACTCCATGCTGGTCCCGGCCTTGGGGAACAGGAAGGTCAGGACGGCCACGGTGCCGATGTAGGCCACGGGGGTATGCCAGTTGATGACCTTCCGGGCGATGAGGTACACCCCGCCGATGATGAGCATCAGGGAGGAGACCTCGCCCAGGGAGCCGCCGATCTGGCCCATGAACATCTGGCCCACGCCGTAGGTGCCCGTCAGCTCCGCGAAGCTCGCCGCCAGGGCGGCGGGGTCGGTACCCTTCATGTAGGCCAGCGGGGTGGCGGCGGTGACGATGTCCACGTTGGACCCGAGGACGGCCGCCTTGTTCACGGCGGGGTCGACCCAGGAGGTCATGCTCCCGGCGTAGCTGGCCAGCAGGACGGCGCGGCCCGCCAGGGCGGGGTTGACGAAGTTCTTGCCGATGCCGCCGAAGAGCTGCTTGACGATGACGATGGCGAAGCAGTCGCCGATCAAGATCATCCAATAGGGGATCTGCACGGGGCTGACGAAGGCCAGCAGCATGCCGGTGACGACAGCGGAGAGGTCCTGGACGGACTGGGGCTGCTTCATCACCTTGCGGTACAGCCACTCGAAGGCCACGCAGCCCGCCACGGACACCGCGGTGAGGGCCAGGGCCCGGAGGCCGAAGTTGATGCAGGCGTAGATCAGGGCGGGCAGCATGGCGATGATGACGTCCTTCATGATGCCCTGGGTGGTCTCGCTGCCGCGGAT
>NZ_CAJUBK010000032.1 GCF_910584465.1 uncultured Oscillibacter sp. | reverse complement strand
AACTTCTTGTTCTCTTCGTCCATCTTGATCTCGCCGCAGCCGGAGACGCAGCACTTGCCCATGCCGCGGGCCACGACGGCCGCGTGGGAAGTCATGCCGCCGCGGACGGTCAGGATGCCCTGGGCGGCCTTCATGCCCTCGATGTCCTCGGGAGAGGTCTCCAGGCGGACCAGGACCACCTTCTCGCCCCGGGCGGCCCAGTCCTTGGCATCCTCGGCGGAGAAGACGACCTTGCCGCAGGCGGCTCCCGGGGAAGCGCCCAGCGCGTGGCCGGCCACGGGGGCGGCCTTCAGGGCCTCGGCGTCGAACTGGGGATGCAGCAGCGTGTCCAGGGACCGGGGCTCGATCATGGCCACGGCCTTCTTCTCGTCGATCATGCCCTCGTCCACCAGGTCGCAGGCGATCTTCAGCGCGGCGGCGGGGGTGCGCTTGCCGTTGCGGGTCTGGAGCATGTACAGCTTGCCCGCCTCGACGGTGAACTCCATGTCCTGCATGTCGCGGTAGTGGTCCTCCAGGATCTTGCAGACCTTCTCGAACTGGGCGAACGCCTCGGGGAACTTGTCGGCCATCTCCTGGATGGGCATGGGGGTGCGGACGCCGGCGACGACGTCCTCGCCCTGGGCGTTGTTCAGGAACTCACCGAAGAGCTTCTTCTCGCCGGTGGCGGGGTTGCGGGTGAAGGCCACGCCGGTGCCGCAGTCGTCGCCCATGTTGCCGAAGGCCATGGACTGGACGTTGACGGCGGTGCCCCAGGAGTAGGGGATGTCGTTGTCCCGGCGGTAGACGTTGGCGCGGGGGTTGTCCCAGGAGCGGAACACGGCCTTGATGGCGCCCATCAGCTGCTCCTTGGGGTCGGCGGGGAAGTCGGAGCCGATCTTGGTCTTGTACTCGGCCTTGAACTGGCCGGCCAGCTCCTTCAGGTCGTCGGCGGTGAGCTCCACGTCCTGCGTGACGCCCTTCTTCTCCTTCATCTGGTCGATGAGCTGCTCGAAGTACTTCTTGCCCACCTCCATGACCACGTCGGAGTACATCTGGATGAAGCGGCGGTAGCAGTCCCAGGCCCAGCGGGGGTTATTGGACTGCTTGGCGATGACCTCCACCACCTCCTCGTTGAGGCCGAGGTTCAGGATGGTGTCCATCATGCCGGGCATGGAGGCCCGGGCGCCGGAGCGGACGGAGACCAGCAGGGGGTTCTCCAGATCGCCGAACTTCTTGCCGGTGATCTCCTCCATCTTGGTGATATACTCCATGATCTCGGCCATGATGTCCTCGTTGATCTTCTGGCCATCCTCGTAATACTGGGTGCATGCCTCGGTGGTGATGGTGAAGCCCTGGGGGACGGGCAGGCCGATATTGGTCATCTCAGCCAGGTTCGCGCCCTTGCCGCCCAGCAGCTCACGCATGTTGGCGTTGCCTTCGGTGAACAGGTAGCAGTACTTTTTGCTCATTTTCATTCCTCCGTTGTTCTTTGCCCTTGCCGGGCGGCGGACAGCCGTCCGTTTGGCAAACGTTTGCCTAAATGCCTTTCTATTATAATCGTTCATTTTCTGGAAAGCAATACATAAATAGCATAAGAAATGGAGGGTCATTTGAAACGATCTGCCCAAAATCCCTAATGCCGGTCAGGACGCGCCCTCCCTGGCGCGGTCCAGCCGCTCCCGGAGCTTCCCGTTCACGGCGGACAGCGCGTCGAAGGTCCCGTAAAGCGCGTCGACATACCGCCGCCGGCTCTCGCCGGACAGGCAGCTGTCCCGCGAGAACGCGCCCAGGCCGTCCGCGATCACGGCGATCAGCCCGATGCCGCCCGTCAGCTCCGTCTGGATGTCTTCGATCTCCATCAAGATCTCCATGTCCATAAAGATCCTCCTTGATTTCTCCCGGAGGATGTGGCATAATGGATTTGCCAAGCCTTCGGGAGTGGTTGATAGGGACAGCTCGCGGCTTTGGTTCAAGTGTGGCGGGCTGTTCCTATTTTTCGTCCAGTGCGGCCTTGACCATCGCGATGCCCTTGTTGATCACGTCCGTCCGGGTCACTTGGAGCCTTTCCGCACACTCACGGAGCGTTTTGTCCTGCTCCTCTGTCATCCGGATCTCGAACCGAACGCTTTTGGGATCGTCTATGGGCGGCCGCCCTCTCGGCCGGGACATCGTTGCACCTCCTTTTTGTCCGTACGATAATAATATAACGTACGGGCAAAAAAGTCAAGAAAAATTTTTCGAGAGGCCGCCTTGGGGACGCCTGCGCTCTCCGCATCCCTGCCGAACGCTGTCCCCGCTCCCTCCTCCGCACGAGTAAGTTCTGCTTACCTCTCCTGCACCTATCCTATACAGGTACAGGTATCATTTGTTTGTCAAGGGGGTGCCCCATGTTCTCCAAAGAAAAATTCTCAGCCCGCCTCGTCGCGCTGCGGACAGGACGGAACGTGACTGCCCGGGCCCTGGCCGAGGCGGTCGGCCTTTCCCGGCCGGCCATAAGCCGGTTCGAGCACGGCGTGGACTATCCGCATGTGAACACCCTCGCCGCCCTGGCGGACTACTTCGACGTGACGCTGGACTACCTGGCGGGCCGCTCCGACGATCCCCAGAGGCGCTGAGCCGCGCCCCATCGGGACCGGCGGGCCCCGGTCCGTCCGGACGTGTGCAGGGGCCCCATTTGTCTGGTTGACTTTTCTCCCGGTTTGTCCCATAATGGGAGGGAGAATCTGATCGCGGGAGGTCCCACCTATGAAAACCATCCTCGGCATCGACATCGGCGGCACCACGACCAAGATCGTGGGCCTCGACCATAGCGGCGCCCTCCTCTCCACCCTCCGGGTCCAAGCCGAAGACCCCCTCACCAGCCTCTACGGCGCCTTCGGCAGCTACCTCGCCAAGAACGGGCTGGCCCTCGCCGACATCGGCCGGGTCGTCCTCACCGGCGTGGGCGCCTCCCATGTGGACGGCGCCATCTACGGCCTGCCCACCTGCAAGGTGGACGAGTTCTCCGCCAGCGGCACCGGCGCCCTGGCCATGTCCGGCCAGCAAAGGGCCGTCGTCGCCACCATGGGCACCGGCACCGCCTTCCTCTGGGCCGAGCGGGGCAAAGGCGTGCGCCACCTCTGCGGCAGCGGCATCGGCGGCGGCACCTTGGGCGGGCTGTGCCGGAAGCTGGTGGACATGGAGCGCTTCGGCCAGATCAAGAAGCTGGCCGAGCAGGGCGACCTGGGGAAGGTCGACCTGACCATCCGGGACATCTCCCCGGACCCCGCCGCCACCCTGGACCCCACCCTCACCGCCGCCAACTTCGGCAACCTGGCGGAGGACGCCGCGCCCGCGGACCTCGCCGCCGGGGCGGTGAACCTGGTGCTCCAGGCCATCGGCACCATGACGGTGCTGGCCTGCCGGTGCTGCGGCTGCGATACCGTGGTCCTCACCGGCTCCGTCACCACGCTGTCCCAGGCGAAGCCCAACTTCGAGGATTTCCAGCGGCTCTACGGCATCCGCTACATCATCCCGGAGCGGGCCACCTTCGCCACGGCCATCGGCGCGGGGCTGTACAGCCTCGAGCAGAGGGCGGAGGCGTGACGGACCTGGAGGCCCTGCGCCTGGCGGAGGCGTTCCTCTCCCAAAAGCCGGCGGCCCTGCCGGGGGCCATGGCCTTCCTGCGGGGGGCGCTGGAGCGCTGGCCGGACACGCAGATCGTCACGCAGAAGTCCCAGGTGGGCCTCCGGGGCCCCCGGCCCTTCTGCGCCCTGACCCTGCCGGGGAACCGGGTCAAGGGCCATCCCACGCCCGGGGCGGTGCTGTCGCTGTTCCTCTCCCGGCCCCTGGAGACGGACCGGCTGATCCTGGCGGTGGAGGCCTATCCGGGCCGCTTCACCAACCATCTGGTCCTCCCGGGGCCGGAGGGGCTCGACGAAGACCTTTGGACCTGGACCGCCGAGGCAAGGCGGACCCGGTGCGGGAATAAATGACAGAAGGAGCGCATCCTCATGAAACTTTCTCTGGTCATCATGGCGGCGGGCCTGGGCTCCCGTTACGGCGGGGACAAGCAGGTGGACGGCATCGGGCCCCACGGCGAGATCTTGATGGAATACTCCATCCACGACGCCCTGCGGGCGGGCTTCAGCAAGGTCGTCTTCATCATCAAGCCCGAGATGCGGGAGATGATGGACCGCCTGGTCGGCTACCTGACCGGGAAGACCGCCCTGGACGGCAGTCCGGTGGAGGTCCGCTACGCCTATCAGGACTTCTCCTCCATCCCCGCCTTCTATGCCATCCCCGCCGGGCGGGTCCGGCCCTTCGGCACGGTCCATGCCCTGCTCTGCGCCGAGAGCGTGGTGGGAGAGCCCTTCTGCGTCATCAACGCCGACGATTTTTACGGCTTCGACGCCTACCGCTCCATCGCCCAGGAGCTCCGGCGCCTCCCCGGGGAGGGCCAGGCCGCTATGGTGGGCTATCTCCTGAAGAACACCGCCAGCCTCCACGGCACCGTCACCCGGGGGCTGTGCACCCTGCGGGACGGGTTCCTGGAGAGCGTGCAGGAGACCCGGGACATCCAGCTCTATCCCGACGGCTCCCTCCGGGATCTGAGGACGGACCGGGACCTGGACCCGAACGCGGTGGTGTCCATGAACTTCTGGGGCTTCATGCCCTCCGTCTTCCCCATCCTGCGGCAAGATCTCGAGGATTTCCTCCGCGCCGCCGGGGACGACCCCAGGGCCGAGCGCCTCCTCCCCGACATGGTGGACCGGGAGCTCCGGGAGGGCCGCATGAAGGTGTCCGTCCTCTCCTCCGCCGGGCAGTGGTTCGGCATGACCTACCGGCAGGACCGGGAGTCCGTGGCCCAGTCCCTGCGGCGGCTCCACGAGAGCGGCGAGTACCCGCAGAGCCTCCGGGACTGAGAGCGGCATGATCGGCGGACGCTCCGCATAGGTCCTATGGTACAGGGGAGGCCGCGGAGCTCCGGCGTCAAAATTTCACGATTTGTTTCGACTTTTTTCGACCGTTTTCTGATATGATAGGGAGGGGAGCGGCTTCGGCTGCCGGGATCTCCCGGCGGTCTGGGTCCCCGGCATCCCCGGGATCGCGATAGATGGGAAGGGATCTTTATATGGAGAGGAAACGGAAGCGCCGCCTGCCCGGCGCCGCGGCGGCTTTGGCGGCGGCGGCGCTGCTGCTGACCACCGGCGCGTCCAGCGGCGCGGCGGTGAGCTCCCCGCCGGCGGAAGCGGCGGAGCCGGCGCTGTACAAGGCGGTCCCCGCCGCCGGGATGGACGGCATGACGGCGGCAGGCAAGGGCAAGGCCGTACCGGGAGCGGCCGCGGAGCCGGAGGGGCCTCCCTGTCCCGTGCCCGAGACGGAGGCCGTGGAGGATACATACTTCGAGCGCGCCATCTTCCTGGGGGATTCCCGGACCCAGGGCCTGTTCCTGTACAGCGGCCTGTCGTCCGGATATGAATACACCGCCGTGGGGGCCACGGTGGAGTCCGTGTTCACCAAGAAGAACTATGACCTGGGGAACGGCGAGCAGGTCCCCCTGCTGGACGCCATGGCGGGCCAGGCCTGCGATAAGATCTACATCATGCTGGGCATCAACGAGCTGGGCTGGAGCAAGACCGAGACCTTCCACGACCAATACGCCAAGCTCATCGACCGGGTCCGGGAGGACCATCCGGAGGCCAAGATCGCCCTGCAGTCCATCCCGCCGGTCAGCGCCAAGCAGGACGCGAAGGAGACCTACGTGAACAATGCGCGCATCCGGACCTACAACGGGGTCATCCAGGCCCTGGCGGAGGAGGAGGGATGCTATTTCCTGGACGTGGCGGCGTGCCTCACCGGGGAGGGCGGCGTGCTCCCCGTGGAGCAGACCACCGACGGCGTCCACTTCAACACCGCCGGGTGCCGGACCTGGCTGGGCTATCTGCGGACCCACAGCCTGGAAGCGGGGCCCGCCGCCGCCCGGGAGGCGGCAGAGCGTCCTCCTGACGCCCCCGCGCGCCCAGAGGGGCGGTCCGTCGGCCCCGCCTGACGGGTGAACGAGCCCCCTCACCGCTCCAGCGCGCCGAACAAGCGGCCGGGGCTCCATCAACGGGGACGAGGAGAGTCGCGAGAGGGACCCAGGGAGGGCCCCTCTCGTTTTTACTCACGATCTCCAAGTCCTTATGAAGATCCCGAAGACCTGCTTGGCCTGTCGAAAAAGCTTTTTCGGCAGTGGGACGGCCGCATGATGCTCTCGCATCATGCGGCCGTCTTTTTTCGCCGCCGGCCAGATCTCGCGGGAGGCCGGGCCCCCGGCGCGGCCCGCATGGCGTCCGTCCGCGCTCCCGGGGGCTCAGCGTTTCCGCCGGATGACCGCCTTCACCTCGTCCAGGATATGCTCCGGCGTCAGCTGGAACCGCTCCTGCAGGTATGCCACCGAGCCGACCTCTCCATAGAGGTCCCGGACGCCCACCCGGCCCATGGGCACGGGGACGTTCTCCGCCAGCACTGCCGCGACGGCATCGCCCAGCCCGCCGATCGTGCTGTGGTCCTCCGCGGTGACCACCGCGCCGGTCTTTTGGGCGGAGTCGATGATGATGTCCCGGTCGATCGGCTTGATGGAGAACATGTCCACGACCCGCAGGGAAAGCCCCTCTTCCCGGGCGGCCTCCGCCGCCAGCAGCGCCGCGTCCACCATGATGCCGCAGGCGAAGACGGTCGCGTCGCCGCCCTCCCGCAGCAAAGCGCCCCTGCCGATCTCGAAACCGGAGCCCGGCGCATAAACGGCCTTCGTGCGCTTGCGGGCGGTCCGCAGGTACACCACGCCGGGGATCTCCTTGATCTTCTCCAGCAGATCCTCCGCCATGACGGAATCGGTGGCTTCGACCACCGTCGCCTGGGGGATGGCGCGCATCAGGGCCACATCCTCGAAGGGCATGTGGGTCCCTCCGTTGTAAGCGGAGGTGATGCCCGCGTCCGTCCCGATGATCTTGACGCTGTTCTTCGCGTACCCGACGGAGAGGAACACCTGGTCATAGCAGCGCCTGGTAGCGAAGGCCGCGAAGGAGTGCACGTAGGGGATCCGGCCCATCGCGGAAAGGCCCGCGGCGACTCCGATCATGTTCGCCTCCTGGATCCCGCAGGAGAGGACGTTTCGCGGGTACCGCTCCCGCATCTCCCGGATCCCCAGGGCGTCCATGGTATCGCAGTCCAGATACACCACCCTCGGGTCCTCCTCGATCATCCGGACCAACGTGGAGACGATGGTCTCCCGCACATCCGCGCGTTCATCCTGGTGCGCACCGATCAAATGGAACATACACATGCCTCCTTCAGCCGCTCCGCCTGCTCTTCCAGATAGGCGAGCATCTCATCGCAAAACTCCGGGGAGAGCGCCATATGATGGCAAAACCGCCGGGCCTCCACCGCGGGGATCCCGGCGCCCTTGACGGTGTCCAGCACGATGGCACTGGGCCTCCCCGTCCGCTCCTTGGCCCGCCGGATGGCGTCCAGGACCGCCATATGGTCCGATCCCTTCACCGTGACCGCGTCCCAGCCGAACACGCGGAACTTCTCCTCCAGGCTCCCCAGATCCATGATCTCGGCCAGCGTGCCGTCCAGCTGCTTCTTGTTCCAGTCCACGAACAAGATCAGGCTGTCCAGTCCGTAGTGCGCGGCGAACATGGCCGCCTCCCAGACCTGTCCCTCCTGGCACTCGCCGTCGCCGACGATGCAGTAGACCGTCCGGGCGCTCCCGTCCAGCTTCACCCCCAGCGCCATGCCCGCCGCCTGGGATATCCCCTGCCCCAAGGAGCCGGTGGAGGCGTCGATCCCCGGGGTACGCTCCCGGTCGCAGTGGCTGGGCAGCCGGGTGCCGCCCTCGTTCAGGGTCATCAGCCACTCCTTGGGGAAGAACCCCTTCAGGGCCAGCGCCGCGTAAAGCGCCGGGCCCGCGTGCCCCTTGGAGCAGACCAGTAGGTCCCGCTCCGCCCATCGGGGGTCCTCCGGGTCCACCCTCATGGTCCCGGAATACAGCACGGCCAGCAGGTCCGCTATGGAGAGGGACCCTCCGATGTGCCCGTTGCCCCGGCGGCGGAAGGTGCGGATCAGCTCGGTGCGGATCTCATTGGCGAAAAGTTCCATCTCTTCTTTGCTCTGCATAGGATCGTTCCTCCTCCGATTCGAATGTAAGTCTTTTCATCGGCGCTCCCGGCGGGCGGCGATCCCAACTTAACATGGGGGGATCTTCCCCGTCAATGCATTATCGTAAAAGAAAAATAAGCTGCGGATAGTTGCAAAAGGACCGAACATAGTGCTAGGCCCGGGATTGAAAACGGGGGGACGTTCCGCTACAATCGGTCGTGACCGGCGGGGGCCCGGACCGGGGGAGGCTCCCGCACGGACATGACGATCTAAGGATGTGATGAAGATGAAGAACTCAGCAGCCGTCATGGTCGGCGTCAAGACGATGGAGATACAGGAGCGCGGGATGCCTGTCGCGGGACCGGACGACGTCGTCGTCAAGATCGAGCATGTGGGGATCTGCGGCTCCGACGTCCACTTCTTCGAGGACGGCCGCATCGGCGCCCGCCTCGTGGAGGCCCCGCTGATCCTGGGCCACGAGTCGGCCGGCGTGGTCTGCTCCACAGGGTCGAACGTGCGCACGCTGCAGCCGGGCGACCGCGTCGCGATCGAGCCCGGGATCCCCTGCGGCCACTGCGAGGCCTGCCGGTCCGGACGGTACAACCTCTGCCCGGAGATGGTCTTCCGCTCCTGCCCGCCCCACGACGGCATGATGTGCCGGTACGTGAAGCACCCCGCCAGCCTGTGCTTCAAGCTCCCGGGATCGGTCTCCACCCTGGAGGGGGCGATGGTGGAGCCGCTGGCGGTGGCCTTCCAGTCCGCCAAGCTGGGCGGCGTGGGTCCCAACAAGAGCGTGGCGATCTTCGGCTCGGGATGCATCGGCCTGTCCATCCTGCTGGCCTGCCGCTATCTGGGCGCGTCCCGGGCGATCGTGGTGGACCTGTTCCAGAGCCGGCTGGACCACGCTTCGCGATCCGGCGCGGACCTGGTCATAAACGCCAGGGACCAGGACGCGGTGCAGGCGATCCTGGACGCCACGGACGGCGAGGGCTGCGACGTGGTGTTCGAAGCCGCCGGGAGCAAGGTCACCACCGCCCAGACCAGCGAGGTGGTCCGCACCGGCGGGACCATCGTCATCGCCGGGAACCCCATCGGCGACATCCCCTTCAATTTCCGGAACCTGACGCTGCGGGAGGCGAAGCTCGCCACCGTCTGGCGCTACTGCAACGAGTATCCCAAGATCATCAACGCGATCGCCCAGGGCAAGCTGCCCGCGAAGGACCTGGTCACGGACTCCTTCCCCTTCGAGCAGGTCCGGGAGGCGTTCGACAAGGCCATGTATGACAAAGAGCACGTCCTGAAAGCCGTCGTTTCCTTCACGGAAGGATGACATCCCACACCGCTGGATAAGGAGGAGAGATACCATGGGAAAATATGAGATCATCACACAGGAGGACTTCACGCCCCAGGAGATCGCGGCATTCATCGACCATTCCCTGCTGTTCGCGTACACTACGCCTCAGGAGATCGTCGCTTTCTGCGATGACATCAAGCGCTACGGCTTCCGCGTGGGCTGCGTCAACTCCGTACATACCGAGCTGGCCGTCCGGGAGCTCAAGGGCTATGACGTCACCGTCGCCACCACCATCGGCTATCCCTGGGGCACCGTCCCCTATGAGCTGAAGGCGAAGGAAGCCGTCTACGCCATGGAGAAGGGCGCCCGGGCCATCGATTTCGTGATCAGCGTGGGCCACGCCGTCGGCGGGGACTGGGACTACCTGCGCCGGGAGATGGCCGCGATGGTGAAGGTCACCCACGAGCGGGACGTCCCGGTCAAAGCCATCCTGGAGACCTGCTATCTGAGCGACGAGCAGAAGGTGCAGGCCTGCCGGGCCGCCCAGGAAGAGGGGGTCGACTTCGTGAAGACCTCCACCGGCTTCGGCAGCGGCTGGTGCAACGTGCACGACGTCAAGCTCATGAAGGAGACGGTGGGCACCCAGACCGCGGTCAAAGCCTCCGGCAAGATCACGGACTATCGGACGGCGGTGGAGCTGATCCATGCCGGCGCGACCAGGCTGGGGACCCGGGCCGGCGTGGAGGTGCTCAGGAGCACGCCCGGCTTTTCCGAGTGACCGCCGCGGAGGAGACAGCCATGATCACGACGAACGTAAAATATGACACCGAGACCCGGCTGCTGGGCCTGCTGGGGCACCCCCTGGACCACAGCATCACATCCGTCGTACACAATGCGATGTACCAGTTCGGCGATCTCAACGCCGTCTTCATCCCCTTCGAGCTGGAGGACGCTCCGGGGGCCCTGGACCGGTTCTTCGAAGCGGTCAAGACCCTGGGCATCCTGGGCTTCAGCGTGACGATGCCCTATAAGACCAGGATGCTCCCCTACATGGACGAGGTGAGCGAGGAGTGCCGCGCCTTCAACTGCGTGAACAACGTCAAATACGTGGACGGAAGGTTCTTCGGCGACGGCTTCGACGGCTACGGCATGTGCCAAGCCATCGAGGACACCGGGGCCAGGCTGGCCGGACGGGAGGCGCTGATCATCGGGGCCGGCGGCATCAGCGGCGTCATCGCCAATGAGATGGCCCGCCGGGGCGTCACCGCCTTCACCATCCTGAACCGGACCGCGGAGAAGGCGGACCGGCTGGCCCAGATCCTCTCCGACCGCACCGGCCTGCCGGTGCGCAGCGGCCCGCTGACCAGGGAGGAGCTGGACCAGGCGGCGGGCAGGGCCGATGTCGTGGCCCAGTGCACCTCCGTCGGCATGTACGGCACCGGGACCCAGTTCCCCTATCTGGGCTTCATCCAAAAGCTGGACAAGTCCGCGATCGTGGCGGACGCGCTCTATAACCCGCTGCAGACGGCGATCTTGAAAACGGCGTCGGAGCGCGGGCTCCAGACGGTGAACGGGATCGGCATGCTGGCCAACCAGATGAACGCCCTGATCCGGTTCTACTTCGGTACCGACCTGGGGCTCGGAGGCAAATGTGAGGCCACCTCCACGATCATCCGTGCCATGCAGGACCGCATCAAGGCCGGGAAAGCCTGAAAGGAGGACACGCTGTGAACTATGTGGAACGGAAAGGGGTCGAAGAGATCCTCCTGCCGGGGCGCTTCATGCAGAAGGTCGTGGGCGACACCGGCGACGGCTACCGCATCCCTTCGGACATCATGCACGTGGGCTATTGCCGCTACTGCGGCGAGGCCGGTCCGATGGAGCCCCATATGCACGCGGAGGAGACCGTGCAGATCCTCCGCGCGGACCGGGCCTGGGTGCGCTACGGCAGCAGCCCGGACCATCTGGACCATAGGCTGGCGCTGGAAAAGGACATGACGCTCCAATTCGCCAAGCGCGAGTGGCACGTCTTCGAATACGAAGAAGGCGGCTCTTTGGAGATCTTGTTCATCTATGGCAGCCGCATCAAGCTGTGAGCGAAACGAGAGGGGCCCAGGAGGGCCCCTCTCGCGGCTCTCCACCTCCCCGTGGACGGGGCCCCGCGGCCCTTTCGGCACGCCGGGCAAAGACCGGAGCTCTCCGGTCTTTGCTGTTTTTTGACCGCGTGAGGGCGTCCCTTTTCCAAATGACCTAAATCTTATAGCAAGATCACCCAAAAATTTTACATTGTAAAAGGGATATCTATATATTATTATAAATATAGAGATCTTCGAGGACAGGCCAAGCACCGGCCTGCGCGCGGCGGGAGGCGATCTGGATGCGGCAATGGCGGGAACGATGCGGGGAGACCTATCGGCGGCTGAAGCGGATGTCCCACATCCGGCTCTTCCTCACGATCTCCGCCCTGCTGATCCTCCCCTTCCTGATCTGCACGGCCATAGCCGTCACGCTGATGATCGACCAGACCAAAAGCGACTATATCCGGGCCACCGTGAAGAGCGCCCAGCAGATGGCGGCGGCGGTCAATTCCGAGCTGGAGAACCTGCTCTCGGCGGGGCGGCTGATCGCATCGGACCAGGCGCTGATCTGCGACGTCGAGGCCCTGACCGGGGGGACCGCCCCCGACGGCAGCGTCCGCCGGGACATCGAGGCACACCTCGACCAATACGAGCGCTCCTTCCTGATCTCCAAGAACCGGATCCCAGGCGTCGCCCTCATCACCAAGGACGGGACGGTCTTCGGCCGGGAGCTGCGCAGCGGCACCTTTTCCGGCCCGGCCTTCCTGGAGGTGCAGTCGGCCTTCTACGGGGCCAACCAGAACATCCGTTGGTTCACCGACGCGGACCTGCTCTTCGACGGCGTGATGGACCGCTCCCAATGCATCTACCTCATGCTGGCGGTCCGGGACCCCTCGTCCCTCCAGATCAACGCCACCGTCGTGTTCCAGATCCGCGTCAGCGTGCTGATCGACCTGCTGCTCCCCAGCGTGGACGATACGCAGAGCATGTTTTTGTTCACCGAGGACGGGAACTGCATCACCATGATCGACAACCTGAAGGTGTTCCCCGACCTCCACGAGATCGTCCAGTTCGACCTGCTGCAGACGCAGCAGAATTACACGAGGGAAGGCACTCACCGCAGCATCGAGTACGTGCTTTCCGATTACACCGTGGTGCGGGGCGGCTGGCACATGCTCTCCGTCTCCAACATGCGCGAGCAGCTGCGGACCGGATACACCTACCTGGCGCTGTACGCCGTCATCGTCCCGATCCTCCTGCTGGCCGCCGCTTTCTTGTCCTACCACTCCTCGGTGCGCTTCACCCGGCCCATCACCGTCCTGAACGAGCACATGCGCCTCGTGCAAAAGGGAGACTTCCAGGTGCAGGTGCCCATCGAACGGGACGACGAGATGGGGGAATTGACCCAGCAGTTCAATACCATGGTCCAGCAGATTCGGCACCTGATCGCGGAGAACAACGCGGAGCAGGAGGCCAAGCGGATCTCGGACATCCAGTTCCTGCAGTCCCAGATCAACCCCCATTTCATCTACAACACCCTGACGGTCCTGCGCTCCGTGCTGATGGTCGCGGACCGGGAACGGGCGGACAGGCTGGTGCTCGCGCTGAACCGCCTGCTGCGCTACACCCTGTCCGACGCGCAGCAGACGGTCACGCTCGTCCACTCCTTCGAATGGGTGGAGAATTATCTGCTGATCGCGAACTGCAGCCTCGACGAGCCGATCGTGGTGGAATACGACATCCAGGAGGAGGTCCATGACTGCAAGATCGTGAAGATGATGATCCAGCCCATCGTGGAGAACGCGATCTTGCACGGGCTCAAGCAGTGCCGGGGCAAGCCGAAGCTGAAGATCTCCGCCCACGCCGCCGGTCCGCTCCTGGAGATCAAGATCCAGGACAACGGCCCGGGCTTCGATGTCTCCCTCCTGGACGGGCCGCGCCCCCAGGGGAAAGCGGGATCCATCGGCGTCGCCAACGTGGACAAGCGGATCAAGCTCTACTACGGGGAGGGATACGGCCTGCACTACGACAGCGTGTACGAGGGCGAGGAGACCGGCACGACCGTCACCATACGGATCCCCATGATCTTGGAACAGGAAGAGGAGGTTTTGCTGGATGAAGATCTTGATCGTTGACGATGATATGATGATCCGGAAATGGCTGACGATGCTCCTCCAGCAGATCCCGGACCACCAGATCACCGTGCTGACGGCAAAAAACGCGGACGAGGCGGAGCTGCGCTGCAGCCAGGAGAAGATCGACCTGGTCATCACCGACATCACCATGCCGCAGCGGGACGGGCTGGACCTCCTGCGGGTGCTGATGGAGCAGCACCCGCAGATCAGCACGGCCTGCCTGAGCGCCTATGACGATTACACCTATGTGCGCAAGGCCCTGAAGCTGGGGACCCTGGACTATATCCGCAAGTCCGAGATGGTGATCGAGGACATCATCGCCCTCCTGGAAAAGGTGGAGAGCCGTTCGTACATGGAACAGTCCGGGCGCCTGCCCCACGCGGAAAAGGAGCGGCTGGCCGCGCAAAACCAGCTCCTGGAAGAGGTGATGGACGGCTCGGAGGAGGCGCGGGACCGGCTCTACGAGCAGCTCGGCTGTGAGCGGGAAAAGGGCCTGGTGGTCCTGTCCTTCCAATTGGAGCATATGGCCGGCCTGGAGCAGGACAGCTCCCGGACCCAGCTGCTTTGTCAAAAGACCATCCAGAACGAGCTGAAAAAGGGGATGGCCGCCGCTTGGAAGCCCGACCGCATCGTGGCGCTGTTCGCCCCGGCATCGAACACCGTGGAGGGGCGCGAGGCCGAGAGCATGAAGATCTCCCTGCTCTTCAAGCGGAACCTGGAAGCCTATGCCCACCAGAAGGTCCTTTTGACCATCTGCGAGATCTGCCACGATCCCGGCCGGCTCCAGGAGACGGTCGAGCGGGCGCTGGATGTGACGGAGGCCCACCAGTATTATCCGGACTTCCCCCCGGGCGGGGAGGCCAAGCGCCTGACGGCGGAGGACGTCAACCACCTGAGGCAGCTCTTGAAATGGGAGAGCAGCCGGAACCACCAGAGGTCCCTCATAGAGCTCTTCCGCAAGCAGATCGGCCAATGGCATCAGGAGCACATGCTCCCAAGGGACCTCAAGGGCGCGGTCATCTTCGGCCTGACGCTCCTGCTGCCGCAGACGGACGCCGCGGAGGAGAACCTCACGTATCTCATCAACTACAACAAGACCGCCAAACGCATCCGGAACGCCAGGGACCGGGAGGAGCTCCTCGCCGCTTTTGAAAGGTTCTCGGCGGACTACCTGTCGAACTGCGCCCCCGCAGCCCGGGGCAGCAACCCCTCCATGCAGGCGGCGATGCGCTATATCAATGAGTTTTACATGCAGAAGATCACCCTGGACGACGTGGCGAAGCAGGTCTTCCTGAACAGGACGTACGTCAGCCAGCTGTTCAAAAAGCATCTGAACGTCAGCTTCATCGACTATCTGGAATCCGTGCGGATCAGCCACGCCAAGGATCTTCTGATGAACACGCAGCTCAGCGTCAGCCAGGTATCGGAGCAGGTGGGGTATGCCAACCAAAGCTACTTCACCAAGGTGTTCAAGCGGAACACCGGCTTCAGCCCCCAGAGCTACCGCCAGCTCGCCGTGTGCAGCAGGCCCCCCAAGGACCCGAAGCCCTGACGGCCGCTTCGGCGGCGGACCCATACGATATGAAAATCTTCTGCTTTTCGGGAAAGGGCAGAAGATTTTATTTCTGGCCCCGTCCCGGCGGGGGCCAAGCCCTCGATCCGGCCGGGGCCGCAAGAATATTTTTGCACGATCCAAAGATTTTACAGATCCTGCCGCCGGGCGCGGCGTCCCCCGGGCCGCGGGAAAGCATAAAGATAATCGCAAAAGGGGCGAAGCCTTGCTATATACCCCGGCGGGACGGTCCATTATAATAAATGCACAAGATCTCGAACGGACCATAGACAAAATTTGCGATCATGATCAGGAGGGACCGAAATGAAAAAGATGCTTACCGTTTTGATGACCCTGGCCATCATCCTGAGCCTGGCCGCCTGCGGCGGGAAGTCCCCCAGCAGCGGCGATGCCGGCGGGAGCCCGAGCCCTGCCGGCGGATCCGGCGCCGCGCCGGCGGGAGACGACACCTATTATATCGGCATGTATGCCTCCCAGACCGGGACGTCCGCCTCCGTCGGCGAGAACCAGATCCGCGGCGCCCAGCTGGCCGTGCAGGAGATCAACGCCAGCGGCGGGATCCTGGGCGGGCGGCCCATCGAACTGATCGTGTACGACGACGCGTCCAGCACGGAGATGGCGGTCAAGGTCGTCACGCGCCTGGTGGAGGACGACAAGGTGGACGTCATCCTGGGCGGCAACATGAGCCCCAACATCCTGGCCAGCCTGCCGGTCACCGAGGACGCCCACGTCCTCCACATCGGCGCCGGCACCGGCACCACCTGGACCAACATCGGCTGCAAGTACCTCTA
Source organism: uncultured Oscillibacter sp. (assembly GCF_910584465.1). GTDB lineage: Bacteria > Bacillota > Clostridia > Oscillospirales > Oscillospiraceae > Oscillibacter. The sequence continues at coordinate 11,452 of NZ_CAJUBK010000032.1, read as the reverse complement.
CCGCGCCACGGTCAGCGGCGTCCTCCCCACGGAGACCTTCATCGAGATGATGCAGGAGATGGGCGAGACGACGGCCGCCATGCTCTCGCTGGAGGCGGAATACGGCCAGTCCGGCCGGCTCAACGTGCTGGAGGTCCTGAAGGAGACGGATATCCAGCTGGTGGCCGACGTCACGTACCAATCCACTGATACGGATTACACCGGACACATCGCCAAGCTGCTCAAGGACGATCCCGGCAGCATCATCCACTATGGCTACAGCTCCGAGATGGCCGTGTTCCTGAAGCAGCTGCGGCAGGCGGGCTATGAGGGCTGCGTGTACACGGTGGAAGGCGGCGGCGACCGTCAGCTGAGCCAGATCGCCGGCGCCGCGGCGGACGGCGTGGTGTTCAGCGCCGCCTACGTGATCCCCGAGGAGATCGGCGACGCCACCAGCGAGCTGGAGGCCGCGTTCCTGACGAACTTCGTGGACACCTACGGCGAGATGCCCACCTCCGACTGCGCCTACCGCGGCTATGACGAGGTGTACCTGGCCTGCGCGGTCCTGGATGCCTCCGCGGATCCCGCGGACCGGGAGGCGAACCGGGAGGCCATCCTCTCCACCAAGTTCACCGGGCTCGCCGGCACCTTCGATTTCAGCGACGGCTCCGGCGACGGCCTGAGCTCCGCGAACAAGTATATGCTGATGGACCAGAAGGTGAAGGGCTTCGACCGCGACGCCATGATGGATTGGCGGGACAACAAGTGAACCCCGCACGCTCCTTGAAGATCCCGGCCTCCTTCGGGGCCGCGGTCTTCAGGGAGCGCCCCCTCCACCCTCGACTACAGAACAGGAGGCAGATGCATATATGGATCAACTGATCAAGCTCATCGTAGGAGCATTGATGATAGGGAGCGTTTACGGCGTCCTTGGGATGGGGTACAGCCTGATCTACAAGGCGACCGGCCTGATGAACCTGGCGCAGGGCGATTTCCTGATGATGGGCGCGTTCGTCGGCCTGACCTACTACAAGACCCTGCATCTGCCCTATCTGCTGGCCATCTCCCTCACCTTCGCCACCATGTTCGCGCTTGGCTGGCTGGTGCAGTCGGGACTGATCGCCCCGCTGCTGAGCAAGGGCGGCTCCTTCTCGTACATCATCCTGTGCACCGCGGCGGTCTCCATGGTCCTGCAAAACAGCGCCCTGGTCATTTGGGGCGCGATCCCGCTGTATTTCCCCAGCATCTTCCCGGTGACCTCGGTCAGCGTCCTGGGCGCGAAGGTCGCGCCGGAGTCCCTGATGGTGGTGGTCCTGGGCATCGTGTGCATGTTCGGCCTGTACTTCTTCCTGAACAAGACCAAGTTCGGAACGGCCATGCGGGCCTCCGCCCTGAACCAGAAGGCCGCCAGCGCCCTGGGCATCAACGTCTCTTTGACGAAGGGCATCACCTGGGGCATGTCCGCCGGGCTGGCGGGGCTCCTGGGCGCCGCGCTGGGCCCCTATTACGGCGTCTATACCACGCTGGGCGCCCTGATCGGCCAAAAAGCCTTCGCGGGGGCCGTGGCGGGAGGCTATGGCAACATGTACGGCGCCATCATCGGCGGCATGTTCTTCGGCATCCTGGAGACCTTCACCACCGCTTACGTCACGACGACCTATAAGGACTGCCTCTCCTTCGCCGTGCTGATCCTGCTGTTGATCGTGATGCCCACGGGGCTCTTCAAAGAGCAGGTCCTGGAGTGACCGGAGATCGGGCTGTGAAAGGAGCGGCGATATGGTAAACTATCTCAAAACACACAAATGGAAGATCCTTGCCGGCGCGGCGGTCATCGGGGCCTGCATCCTGATCGCGCAGGAGACCTATCCGGCGCTGATCCTGGCCTATATCATGATCTACGGGATCGGCACCACCGGATTGGACATCCTGTTCGGATACAGCGGGCAGATCTCCATGGGGCACGCGGGCCTGTTCGCGGTGGGCTCTTACACCTCCGCGCTTTTGTCCGTGCGCTGCGGCGTCACCCCGGTCCTGGGGATCCTGGCCGGCAGCGTACTGGCGACGCTGACGGGGCTGCTGATCGCCGTCCCGGCGTCCAAGCTGGTGAAGCACTTCTTGTCCCTCATGACGATCGCGTTCGGGCAGATCGTCTACATGTTCGTCAACGCCTGCCAGCCCCTGACCAACGGGGCCACCGGCATCTCCTCGATCCCCTACATCTCCCTCTTCGGGTTCCGGCTCGATACCTACTACCGCTGCTTCTTCGCGTACATGATCCTCCTGATCCTGGTCCTCATCGCGAAGGCCCGCATCATCCGTTCCCGGGTGGGACGGGCCCTGATCGCCATCCGGGAGAACACCGTCGCCGCCGAGGGCATCGGGATCAACATCCGGGCCTATAAGGCCATGGCCTTCGGCATCAGTGCGTTCATGATGGGCCTGGCCGGCGGATTATACGCCCACATGGTGACTTACATCAGCCCCGAGACCTACAACGCCACCCAGTCCACGCTCTTCATGACCATGGTGCTCTTCGGCGGGATCGGGACCACGATGGGCCCGGTGGTCGGCGCGGCGGTCTTGATGTTCGTGAAGGAGGTCTTCCAGTTCCTGCAGATCTATCAGGTCCTGATCTACGGCGTCTTCATCCTGATCGTCCTGTTCTTCTTCCCCAACGGCATGGTGGGCCTCTATGCCGACATGAAGAAGCGGATCTTGAAGGCCAGGCGAAGGGGGGATGGACATGCTCCGGCTTGAAAACGTCACCATCCGCTTCGGCGGGCTCGTGGCGGTGAACGAAGTCACGGCGGCCGTCCAGGAGGGGCAGATCTTCGGCCTGATCGGCCCGAACGGCGCGGGCAAGACGACGCTGTTCAACATCATCACCGGCGTCTACGCCCCCACCGCCGGGAAGGTCGTCTTCCAGGGACACGAGATCCAGGGGAAGCGGCCCCATACGGTCAATCAGCTGGGCATCGCCCGGACCTATCAGAACATCAACCTCTTCCAAAAGATGACCGTCCTGGAGAACGTCCTGGTCGGCACGCACTCCCGGACCAAGGCCGGACTGGTGGACGCCGTCTTCAACACGAAGAGCAAGCGGGCGGAGGAAGAGGCCGCGGCCGCCTCCTGCATGGAGCTCCTGGATTTCATGGGCCTGCGGGAGAAGGCGGACCTGCGGGCGGGCAGCCTCCCCTACGGCGAACAGCGCCGTCTGGAGATCGCCCGGGCCATGGCGAGCCGGCCCGCGTTCCTGCTTTTGGACGAGCCCGCCGCCGGGATGAACCTGACGGAGAAGGAGGAGCTCGCCCGCATGATCCAGCGGATCCGGGACCGGGGCATCACCATCTTCCTGGTCGAGCACAACATGCGCCTCGTCATGAACGTCTGCGACGAGATCTGCGTGCTGAACTACGGGAAAAAGCTGGCCCAGGGGACGCCGGCGCAGATCCAAAACGATCCTCTGGTCATTTCCGCATATCTGGGAGGTGTTACGGATGGCTGAGAACGTCCTGGAAGTGAAGGATCTCCATTTCCGTTATGGAGAGATCAAGGCCCTCCGCGGGATCTCCTTCAACGTGCGGGAGGGGGAGATCGTGACCCTGCTGGGCGGTAACGGCGCGGGCAAGACCACCACCCTGCAGTCCATCTCCGGCCTGATCTCGGGGACGTCCTCCGGCGAGATCCGCTTCATGGGGAAGGACATCACCGGCCGGTCCCCCCACTCCCTGGCAAAGATGGGGATCGCCCAATGCCTGGAGGGGCGGCTGATCTTCTCACAGCTGACGGTCCTGGAGAACCTCCAGATGGGCGCGTACCTGCGGAAGGGGGAGCGCGTGCAGCGCGATCTGGACTATGTGTTCTCCCTCTTCCCCCGGCTCCTGGAGCGCAAGGGCCAGCTGGGCGGGACCCTTTCCGGCGGCGAACAGCAGATGCTGGCCGTGGGGAGGGCCGTGATGCAGGCGCCAAAACTCCTGATGATGGACGAGCCCTCGCTGGGCCTGGCCCCGCTGATCATCCAGGACATCTTCACCGCGATCAAGACCATCAACCAGGACGGCATCCCCATCCTGCTGGTCGAGCAGAACTCCCACGCCGCCCTGCAGATCGCCGACCGGGGCTATGTGATGGAGACCGGCGAGATCAAGCTGGCGGACACGGCGGAGGGCCTCCTGAAAAACGACGAGGTGAAGAAGACCTATCTGGGGATGGATCCCTGAGCGGCCCCTCCCCGGCCCCGCACCGCGGACGAGCGGCCCGGCAGGATATCCGATGTCAGGATACCCTGCCGGGCCGCTGGATCTTTTTTGGGCCGCCCCGGCCTACCGGGGCATCGTCCACTCCCTGACCCCGTCCAGATAGGGGCGCTGCATCCGGCGGCGAAAGTCCGCCGCGTCCTTCCGGGACCAGTCGTAGAGGCCCTGCCCCGCCGCCTGGCCGGTCCTGCCGGAGGCCAGCCCCTCCCGCACGAGGTCCTGGACCTCTGTGGTCCCGCACAGGTCGGGATAGACGTTCTCGGCGATCGCGCTCTCCAGTCCGTACCCCACCGCGTCGAAGTACTCCAGGAGGCCGATCGAGGCATACCGCATCCCCATCGCGTACTTGACCGCCTTGTCGATGTCGGCGGCAGTCGTGACCCCCTGCTCTATGAGATGGATCGCTTCCCGGAACAGCGCCTGGGCGAAGCGGTTCACCAGGAAGCCCGGCACGCTGCGCTCCAGCACCACGACCTGGCGGTGCAGCCGCTCCAAGAGCGCCAGGGTCCTGGATACCGTCTCCTCCGCGGTCCTTTCGTGGCGCACCACCTCCACCAGGGGCAGCATATGCGCCGGCTGGAACGGGTGGGCGATCAGCAGCCGCTCGGGACAGCGGGTCAGCCCCGCCAGGATCCCCGCGTCGATCGACGACGTGCACGAGGCAATGACGGCGCTGGGGGCCGCATACCGTTCGATGGCCCGATAGACCTCCCGCTTCTCCTCCGTGCCCTCGGCCACGGCCTCGAACACGAAGGTGCAGCCCTCCAGGGCCGCGGGATCCCGGCCGATGCTCAGCAGCGCCATCGCCGCCGCCTTGTTCCGCTCCCCGGCGAGGCCCTCCCCGATCAGGTCGTCCCAATCCCGGGCGACGGCCTCCCGGCAGCGCGCCAGGCCCCGCTCCGAGCGGCCCACCACCACACAGGGGAGGCCATGGCCGGTGACCAGCATAGCCTGGCACGAGCCGATGGTCCCCGCCCCAAATACTGCGATCTTCTCCATCACGCGTCCTCCTTCCGATCAGGCCCCAGCCAGGGGCCGTCCGCAGGGACGGCGGGCAGGCCGTCCCCTTCCCTGCGCCCCGGCGGAGGCCATACCGAGGCCCGCCGCCGGGCCATGCCCCCCGGCCGCGCGGAGGGGCAGGTCCCGCCGGGGCCCGCGATCGATGTGCTCCCCATGCCGCTCCCTCCCCCGCTTCGGTCTACAGATGCCTCATCCTGATTCGCATACACCTATGGGCCCATTATACCACGGCATCCCCAAAAAAGATCGTCCATATGTAGGGACTTTTTTCCTGATATTCATATCATGCGCCCCGCCGGACCGGCCCCGGCCGCCAAGACGCGGCACGGACGGATCCTGTGGCGCTCCCGGGCGCACCGGCGGCGGTCCCGCATGACGCCGGGCCTTCGGCCGGCGGTCTCGGCGCCTCCGGGGCCCGTCCGCCCTCCGTGCGAAGGGAGGCCGCCCCTCCTTTCCAAAAGATGGGGATTTTTGAAAACGGCCCCTATACTTTTGGGGAAGGAAGTGTTAGAATGGATCCAAATCGAATCGCATAGAGGAGGTCGGTCCCATGCGTGCCACAAAAAGGACCTGGCAGAACCTGGTGTACATCCTGCTCCTGCTGGCGGCCGTCTGCCTTTTGTTCCGGTGGTATTCCACCACGAACAACCGGCAGATCGAGGAGCGCAACCTGAACTACGCCAAGGACTCCGCCCGGCAGACGGCGAAGCGGATCGGCAGCGAACTCATCAACGCCCAGCGCCGGGTGCACAACTACACCTATCTGCTGAGCATGACCCTGGACCAGCCCGGCATGGACGCGGAGCTGCTCCGGGAGCTGGAGGAGAACTCGAGCTTCGACGCCTTCCTCTTCACCGATGCGGAGGGGATCAGCCTGGCCTCCGACGGGACCACCAGCGACAGCCGGGACCGGGATTATTTCCGGAGCGGGATGCAGGGGGAGAGCGGCACGGCCATGATCGCCCAGTCCCGGATCACCAACGAGCCCATGATGGTCTTTTACGCCCCCCTGCGGCACCAGGGCAAGGTGTCCGGCGTGCTGCTGGGGCTGTACCAGGCGGAGGACTACCTCCGGGAGATGCTGGAGACCAGCTATTTCGGGGAGCCGGCCGACGTGTACCTTTGCAGCTGGGACGCGCGGAGCATCGCCAGCTCCAGAGGCGGCAGCGTTTACGGGTATCTGCCGGACGCCTTCTCCGGCGCCATCAACGACGAGGGCGAAAAGGAGCTCTGGGAGGTCTTCTCCGGAGACCGGGACGAGGCGGGCGTCATCTGCCGCTCCGGGTCCGCCGTCACGGACAACCTGTGCGCGGTCCGGGTCCCGGGCAGCGAGTACGTGCTGGTCCAGACCTTCCCCAAGAGCGTCACCCAGGCCATGGTCCGGGACGCCAACTCCACCGGCATGGTCCTCCAGGCCAGCCTGATCGGCCTGTGCATCCTCTGCACCCTGGTCCTGCTGATCAGGGGCCGCCAGGACCGCCGCCGCCTGGAGCGGGAGAACCGGGAGATGGGCTATGTCATCAACGGCGTGAGCACCCTCTTCGCCCGCTTCATCCTGGCGGACCTGGAGGAGGGCTCCTACCAGTATCTGGCCGGCACTTCGCCGGAGCGGGGCAGCCTGGCCGTCAGCGGGCGGTATGAGGATTTCACCGCCTACCTGTGCGCCTTCCTGTCGGACGAGACGGAGCGGCAGGCCTTCGCGGAGCTGCTGGAGCGGGAAGCCGTGTCCCGGGAACTGGGCAGCGGCGGCAAGGACCTCCAGTACGAGTACCACGTCCAAAGGAAGGACGGGACCGCCTGGGAGCACATCAACATCATCTGCCTGGAGCGGCGGGACGGCCGGGCGTCCAAGGTCCTCTTCCTCCGCCAGGACATCACCGGGCTGAAGGAGAAGGAGCTCCGGGCCCGGGCGGAGATCTCCCTGGCCAACCGCAAGGAGCGGCAGTACCGCATCGCCATCACCTCCGCCGCCTTCTGCACCTTCGAGTTCGACCTGACCAAGGACCGGATCGAGCAGGACGTGGTCTGCGCCGTCGGCGGGGAGCCGGTCTCCCTGCTGGAGGAGGTCGGGCTGGCCGCGCCCTGCCCGGCGTCCGAGTGCTTCGCGCGGCGGCGGGCCTTCCTTTTGGAGGAGTCCCTGGAGGACTACGACGCCGCCGTGGATCTGGAGCGGCTGAAGCGGCGCTTCGAGGCGGGAGAGCCGGAAGTCACCGTGGACTACTGGGGCAGGGCCCCCGGCAGGGAGACGGCCTGCATCCGCCGGTCCTTCATCATGACGCGGGACGACGACAGCGGGGACATCATGGTCATGGTGGTGGACAAGGACATCACCGCCCAGGTCCAAAAGCAGCGGGAGCAGACCCAGGCCCTCCAGGAGGCCCTGATGCAGGCCCAGCACGCCAACCAGGCTAAGACCACCTTCCTCTCCAACATGTCCCACGACATCCGCACCCCCATGAACGCCATCATCGGCTTCACCACCATCGCCGTCAGCCACATCGACAACCAGGACCAGGTGCGGGACTGCCTGCAGAAGGTGCTGTCCTCCAGCAACCACCTGCTGAGCCTCATCAACGACATCTTGGACATGAGCCGCATCGAGAGCGGCAAGGTCCAGATCAAGGAACAGGAGTGCAACATCTCCGAGCTGACCCACAACCTGGTGAACATCATCCAGCCCCAGGTGAAGGCCAAGCAGCTGGACCTGTTCATCGACACCTTCGACGTGAGCAACGAGGACGTCATCGCCGACTCCCTGAAGCTGAGCCAGGTCTTCGTGAACCTGCTGAGCAACGCCGTGAAATACACCCCCGCCGGAGGGACGGTGAGCTTCCGCATCCAGCAGCGGAGCACCTTCCACCGGGGCTATGGGGATTACGTCTTCCTGGTCCGGGACAACGGCATCGGCATGGCCCCGGAATTCGTGGAGCACATCTTCGAGCCCTTCGAGCGGGAGGCCAGCACCACCAAGACCGGCATCCAGGGCACCGGATTGGGCATGGCCATCACGAAGAACATCGTGGAGATGATGGGCGGCACCATCACCGTCCAAAGCGAGAAGGGGACGGGCAGCGAGTTCCGCGTGGAGCTGAGCCTGAAGCTCCAGGACACGAAGAAGGACGCGGCCAGGATCCATGAGCTGGACGGCCTCCGGGCCCTGGTGGTGGACGACGACTGCGACAGCTGCGAGAGCGTGACGCGGATGCTCAAGCAGATCGGCATGCGCCCCGAGTGGACGGTCTCCGGCAAGGAGGCGGTCTACCGGGCCAAGGGCGCCCACAACGAGGGGGACCCCTACCACACGTACATCATCGACTGGCAGATGCCGGAGCTCAGCGGCATCGAGACCTGCCGGCGCATCCGGGCCGCCATCGGCAATGAGGCGCCCATCATCATCCTCACCGCCTACGACTGGACCGATATCGAAGAGGAGGCCAAGGCGGCGGGCGTCACCGCCTTCTGCGCCAAGCCCCTGTTCATGTCCGATCTGAGGTCCGCCCTGCTGGCCGCGAACGACCTCGTCGAGAAGGCGGAAGCCGGGACCTCCTGGACGGAGGCGGATTTCAGCGGCAAGCGCATCCTGCTGGTGGAGGACAACGAGCTGAACCGGGAGATCGCCGAGGCCATCCTGGAGGAGACCGGCTTCCTGGTGGAGAGCGTGCCGGACGGCACCGACGCGGTGGAGCGGATGCGCACGGTCGAGGAGCACTACTACGACGCCGTCCTGATGGACGTGCAGATGCCCGTCATGGACGGCTACGAGGCCACGCGCGCCATCCGCTCCCTGCACCGGGAGGATGTGAAGGACCTCCCGATCATCGCCATGACGGCCAACGCCATGGAGGAGGACAAGGAAGCGGCCCTGAAGAACGGCATGAACGCCCACATCGCCAAGCCCCTGGACATCGACCTGTTCCTGTCGATCCTGGGCAAATACCTGGGCTGAGGGCGGGACGGCCTGATATAGGGAAGAACGGGGACGGGCATACGCCCGTCCCCGCACAGCCTGTCGAAAACACGTTTTCGACAGGCTGTGCAAGTTTTCAGGACTTTTGAAAGTCCTGAAAACTTCTTGATCCGAATGGTGCAGGAGACCCTTCCTGGGTCTCCCGCACATGGTCTCCCTTCCCGTCATCTCAGTCTCCTGCGCTTCACGGCAGTGCGAGCGGGGACGGGCATACGCCCGTCCCCGCTCGTTTGGGAACGAAGGGTCTCGGCAGGCATGGGACCGGCCGGAGGGACCTCACTGAGCCGCCATCTTCCGGGCGTTGGCCTCCATCTTGTTGCGGACCACGTCGATGGTGACCGCCAGGATGATGACCGCGCCGATGACGATGTACTGCAGGTCGTTGGACGCGCCCATCAGGTTCAGGCCGTTGCGGATGACCGCCATGATCATGGCGCCGATCAGGGTGCCCCAGATGGTGCCCTTGCCGCCGGTGAAGGAGGCGCCGCCCACGATGCAGGCCGCGATGGCGTCGTTATCGTATGTAGCGCCGGCGTTGGCGTTGGCGGAGGCCAGGCGCCCCACGCAGACGATGCCCGCCATGCCCGCCATGAAGCCGGACAGCGCGTAGACGAAGGTGAGCACGTTCTTGGAGGGGATGCCGGACAGCCGGGCCGCCTCGGGGTTGCCGCCGCAGCAGTAGATCTGGCGGCCCAGGGCGGACTTCTTCAGGAAGATGTCGAAGAGGATGAACACCCCGATGACCAGGAGGAAGCTGACGGGGATGCCGGGGAAGCTGCCGCTCTTGCCGATGGAGCCGCCGCCGATCCACATCAGGGCGTCCACGCCGGTGTTGGTGAAGCCGATGGACTTGGACCCGGTGATGACCAGGGCGATGCCCAGCAGCACGTTCTTCATGCCCATGGTGGACACGAAGGGGTGGGGCAGATCCAAGCGGGTCAGCAGCGTACCGTTGATGAACCCGGCGAAGGTGCTGACGGCCAGGCCCGCGATGGCCAGGACGAAGGCGTTCGTGATGCCGAAGTTCTGGACCAGCACGCCGATGGTGCAGGTGCACAGCACGCAGTTGGAGCCCACGGACAGGTCGATGCCGGCGGTGATCAGGGCGCACAGCATGCCCGAGGCGATCAGGCAGTTGATGGACGCCTGCTTCAGGATGTTCATGATGTTGCCGATGCGGGGGAACTTATCCGGCATGACGCCGCAGAAGATGAGGATCAAGATCAGCAGCGCCATGACGGTGCCGAGCTTCTCCAGCAGTTCTTTCAAAGTGCTCTTCTTATTATTCATATCAGTTTAACTCTCCTCCCCAGGCCGCTTTCATGATGTCTTCCGAGTTGAAATGCGCGGAGCCCCGCTCCACGTTGGCCATGACCCGGCCGCCCCGCATGACCACCACATGGTCGCTCATGGCGAGGATCTCCGGCAGCTCCGAAGAGACCATGATCACACACTTCCCGGCCTTCACCATGTCGTTCATCACACGGTATACCTCGATCTTGGCGCCCACGTCGATGCCGCGGGTGGGCTCGTCGAAGATGAAGATGTCGGCGTCGATATTCATCCACTTCCCGATGACCACCTTCTGCTGGTTGCCGCCGGAGAGCTGGGCCGTGACCTCGTCCAGGGAGGGCGTCTTGATCTTCAGCGCCTCCACATTGTGGCGTCCCGACTGCTCGATCTTCGGCTTATCCAGGAAGGGGCCGTTGCTGAAGCCCTTCATGTTCGCCAGGATCAGGTTCGTGCGCACGTCCAGGGAGAGCACCAGGCCCTGGCCCTTCCGGTCCTCCGTCAGGAAGGCGATCTTCCGGCGGATGGCGTCCTTGGGGTTCCGGATGGAGACCTTCTCGCCCTTGACGTAGACCTCGCCGCTGTCCAGCTTGTCTGCGCCGAAGACGGCCCGCATGGTCTCGGTCCGCCCCGCGCCCACCAGGCCGGCGAAGCCGGTGATCTGCCCGGCGTGAGCCTGGAAGCTGACGTCGTGGAGGACGCCGGCCTCGTTCAAGTTCCGGGCCTCCAGCCACACGTCGCCCTTCCTGCCGAACTCCTTGGGATACAGGTTGTCCAGGGTCCGGCCCACCATGGCGGTGATCAGGGAGTCCTCGGTCAGGTCGCCGATGTCCTTGGTGATGATGTGCTCGCCGTCCCGCATGACGGTGACCCGGTCGCAGAGCTCGAAGAGCTCCTCCAGCTTGTGGGAGACGAAGAGGATGGCCACGCCCTTGGCCTT
>NZ_CAJUBK010000031.1 GCF_910584465.1 uncultured Oscillibacter sp. | reverse complement strand
TCCTGCCCACAATACTTGGCTGGCGACGGCCCGGGAAGATAGGTGGCGCCAACACGAGACAGGTCACTTCGGTGACCTGTCTCGTTTCATTTATGGGGCATGGAAGGCGGCGCGGCCGCATGACCCTGCTTTATCGACCCTGCCAATACAGTCCGCAGTCCCCGGTCGCAGAATGAAATCTCCAAAGCAGGTAGTATCTGCTTTTCCCATCCAGCTGGACCCTGCCGCTGGGGGAATCGTGATCTAACCTTAAAAGCTCCTGCTTATCCTCATCCAACAGAGAGACCTCTACAGTCCCTTTTGATAGTTGGCAGTTCAAGGTAAATTCGTAAGTGCGGCACTCGCGAACTTTTATCAAGTGCCGGATCCAGCCCCTGCAGGAATCCGTAGAGACCCTGTCACAGGTCTTCCCGGCTCGAAATGAAAACAGGACCGCGGCGATACATTTCGTCGCCATACAGCCCTGGCGGTAGAGCAGCCATGCGGCGCATACGGCTATGCCAGGGATGAGGATCTGTATCATATCGAAAGCCTCCTTCCTCGGCTCCATTATACCGCACTTCCTGCGCTCTTGCAAACGATGAGGACTTTTTTGCCCCCTGCCTATGACACGGCATTTGTAATGAATGCAGGAGACCGATCGAAGGTGCAGATCTCGATCCATCGGGCAGCCACCGATCGGATGGACGGCTCATCCGGATCCCCCCAGGCGGGGGGGATCGGCCGTCAGGGCCATACAGGCTGAAAGGACGCCCCTGTTATGACAGAGGCGTCCTTTCGTTTTGAGATATGCAGTCCGGATCACATGAAGACGCACAACAGTATCGGCAGGAAGATCGCCGGGACATAATTCATGATCTTCAGCTTCGTCACGCCGAGCAGGTTCAGCCCCAAGCCAACGATCAGCACCGATCCGACGACGGTCATCTCCGGGATCGTGGCCGGGTCCTGCTGGAGCAGCGGGGCCACCAGGCTGGCGAGAGCGGCGATCCCGCCCTCGATCGTGAACACCGCCGCCGCCGCCATCAGCACGCCGATCCCCAGGGAGGAGGCGAAGATCATAGACGATACGAAATCCAGCGTGGCTTTGGTGAACAGCATCTCATGGTCCCCGGTGAGCCCGTCGTTCAGCGCGCCTACGATGGTCATGGCCCCTACGCAGAAGACCAGGGAGGCCGTCACGAAGCCCTCCGCCAGGGAGGCCCTCCCTCCCTTGCTTTTCTTGAACCGTGCCTCCAGGCCCCCCGCAAAGCGCTCCAGATGCCCGTCCAGATCGCACAGCTCACCGATGACCGCGCCTACGGCGACGGAGATGATGGTGATCAGCGCGTTGCTCCCGCCCAGCATGCCGGTGACGCCGATGAACACCGTACAGAGCCCCAGCCCCTTCATCACCGTGTCCCGCAGGCGCTCCGGTAGGATGTTGCCCAGCAGCATGCCGATCAGGGACCCGGCGATCACGGTGCCGGTGTTGACCAGTGTGCCGACCAGCATAAAGATCCCTCTCTTTCTCCATTTAAAGTTTGAAGGCATCCCTTCGAGGGAAGGGGCCGGCACCACCTGCCGGCCCCTTCAAACATATCGTCGATCTCAGCCGATGAACTTCAGACCGGAGGCATTGCGCAGGATGGCAACGTCCTCCGCCAGGCCGGCCTCCCAGGCGGCATAGGCCTCGCCCCGCAGGCTGTTGGCGGCCTGTACCTGCCAGCGCGTCATGTCCACGCCGGAGAAGTACATGACATGGGAGCCGAACTGGGTGTCCACGATGCCGGTATCGCCGGGCTGGCGGGCGGCGTCGAAGCACCACGCGTCGAACTCCTCCACCATCCGGCCCTGATAGACCTCGGTGTAGAGGCCGCCGTCATACTTGGAGCTGTCGGCGGATTCCGCCATCGCCAGGGAGGCGAAAGACTCTTCCGTGGCCTCGCCGGACTGCCACTGGGCCAGCAGCTCCTCGGCCTTGGCGTGGGCGTCGGCCTTCAGCTGGGCCTGCTCGTCTTCATAGCCCTCGTCGCCCTCCTCCAGCGCGGCATTGCCCAGGGGCACCAGGATGTGGCGGATGTCGATGGTGGGGGACTCGTCCCGGGAACGGTCGTGGAAGACCGCCACGTAGAGGATGGTCCCGTCCTCCAGCACGGCGGCGTCGCCGGCCTGCCGGGCGGTGTCATACAGCCATTCGGAGGTGACGCTGCCGGAGCTGTAGCTGCCGGCCTCGTTGCGGTTGTAGGTGCCCCCGTGCTCCTCGGCCAGGGACTCCAGGTCCCCGCCGGACCGGGCCGCATCCAGGATGGCCTGGGCGGCCTCCTGCGCGGCCTCCATGGCGGCGGCGGACTCCTCCTCGGTGGGCTCCACGGTGTTGCCGTCGGCATCCTTGGTGCTCTCCGCGGCGGCGGAGAGGGTGACGAGCTCGTAGGACACGTGATCGTAGGTGTTCCGGTCCGCCTCGTAGACCGCCTCCAGCTCGCTTTCGGAGTAGGTCAGGCTGTCGCGGTAAGCGTCGGTGTAAGCGCCGTAGCGCAGGGCCCGCATCAGCTGCTCGCCATAGATCTTCTCCGTGATGCCGGAGCCGAAGGTCCCCTTCAGGTACTGGCCGACGGAGATGCCGCTGGCTGCGGCCGTGGACCTGAGGGCGGCCATGTTGTCGTCATACTCCGCCTGGACGCTGGCGGGATACTGGAAGCCCTCGGCCTCGGCGGCGGCCAGCGTGGTCTGGATGACGCTCATGTTGTCCAGGGCCTCGTCCAGGAAGTAGTCGTGCCAGGTCATGCTGCCGGAGCCGTCCTCCCCGCTCTCCGGGACCTGGATGCCCAGCATGGAGGCGGTGCCCGCCTCGAGGGCCTGGTCCTTCAGGGAGGCGCTGGGGTTCAGGCCCAGGTAGCTGACGACGGAGGAGTAGTTGTTGAGGAAATTGCGGTAAGCGGTCTGGTAGTAGTAGCTCACCTCGCCGGTGGTGTACTTCTCTCCGTCGATGGTGACGGCGGTGGTCATCTGGGGGATGATGCCGCTGCGCCAGACGATGGAGGCGATGACGCCGACCGCGACGGCGGCGGCGATGACGCCGTAAAGGAGGCTGCTCCGCTTCTCCTCCCTGCGCTGCTGGGCTTCGCGGGCAGTCTTAGGGCCGGCCTGGCCGGCGGCGGCCTGACGGTTTTGCTTTTCTCTCGATGCGCTCATTTGTTGTTTCAGTCCTCTCAAGTTTTCAGTTACATTGGGATCGGTTTTTTACGCACTTCGCTATTATAGCGGAAGACGGGCGAATGTGCAAGCCTAAAATCCGCCCGGCGGGGGAGGAAAGCGGAGAATTCACGGTTTTTTCATCAAATCCCGGGCCCGCTCCGCCGGGATGCCTGGCCTCGCGACCGGCCCGCCGGCCGGAGACCGCCCGGATGGGAGGGGCCCGCGGGCATAATAGTACCCCGCGAGAGCCGTGTAGACCTCGTTATAACCTGCACCTTTACGGACAGGTGGGTCGCCTCCAAGACGCTTCACCGCTTCCAACTTCCAGCCGCGAACGGCAGCCGGGAGGCCTGCGAACCACGCCCTGATCTGGCGTCCCGTATAACGAAATGTGGGTTAAAAAAAGATCTATCACGCACCCCGCAGGGTACTGCACTATGTGATATCATGCGCTTGGTCCGGGGGAGGGATCACTCCTCGCCGTCGAACAGCGACTCCATGAACAGGCCGTATACCGTTTCCAGCTCCTCGTCGGAGTCCAGGGTGGAGAGGATGTCCTCGCCGTCTTCGTGGAGGACCTTCAAGATCACCAGCCCGGCGTCCGGATCGTCCTCCTCCCCCTCGGTCTCGGCGGGGAAGAACGCCTGGTACAGCTGGCCGTCGTGCTCCAGCGCGTCCATGAACTCCAAGACCAGCTCGTTGCCCTCCTCGTCGGTGACGGTCAGGAAGGTGGGGCCAAAATCTTCACTCATAGGGGGCCTCCTTTTTTCGGCTTGATCATATTTTACACGCGATCGCCGCCGATTGCAAGAGGAGAAATCGTGAAAAAGACGAAAAGTTGGCAGTGCCGCTGGGAGCTAGTCTGCCCATAATCCATAGATCCATGCGATTTGAGAACTTTTTTTCGGGGAAAAACGACATTTTCAATATTGACAGGGGATGGTACAATAGAAAACGAGGGCCCCCAGCAATTTTTGGGAGCTCTGCCATCGATCGCTCGTTCCGCCCTCCCGCCCGGGGAAAACAGGGCCGGAGGGCCCATCCCTTATAAAAGGAGGTACTTACAGCTTGGAGCAGCACGGAAGAAGAGAACAGCCGGTCCCCTCCCGCCCCCGCCGCCGGAGGCCCCGGAGGACGGCGCTGGGCGTCGTCCTGGGCGTGTTCAAGTGGACCTTTTTCACGCTGTGGACGATCCTGCTGATCGGCGTCTGCACGGCGCTGATCGGCCTGCACTTTTTCAAGGAGTATATCGACAACGTGGTCACGCCCTCCGTGGCGGTCCGGGCGGAGGACTACACCATGAACCTCAGCTCCTTCATCTACTACGAGGACAAGGAGTCCGGGCAGTGGAAGGAGCTGCAGAGCATCCACGGCCAGGAGAACCGCATCCTGGTGGAGTTCAAGGATATCCCGGACTACCTGTGGCAGGCCGCCGTCTCCATCGAGGACGAGCGCTTCCTGTACCACCAGGGCGTGGACTGGAAGCGGACCCTGGGCGCCGTGAAGGAGCTGGTCATGGGCGACGGCAGCTACGGCGGGTCCACCATCACCCAGCAGGTGCTGAAGAACATGACCCACGACAACAAGCCCTACGTCAACCGGAAGGTGCGGGAGATCTTCCGGGCGCTGGAGTTCGAGAAGAACTACACCAAGGACTACATCCTGGAGCTCTATCTCAACACCATCTACCTGGGCCAGGGCTGCTACGGCGTGCAGACGGCAGCGCAGTATTATTTCGGCAAGGACGTCAGTGAGCTGGACCTGGCGGAGTGCGCCTGCATCATCGCCATCACCAACAACCCGTCCCTGTACGGGCCCATGTACGACGTGACCTACACCCGGGAGGACGGCACCAAGGTCACCCCCCGGGAGCTGAACAAACGCCGCCAGGCCACCATCTTGAACAAGATGGCGGAGGTCATCGACCCGGATACCGGCCTGCCCTTCATCACCGAGGCCCAGCGGGACGCCGCCAAGGCGGAGATCCTGCAGTTCTCCGACGGTTCCACCTCTGCGGAGGAGATCGTGGAGAAGAGCACGGGCGCGGTGGAGATCAACTCCTGGTTCGTGGACCAGATCATCCGGGACGTGTCGGCGGACCTGGCGGCAGCCCAGGGCATCTCCCTGGAGGAGGCCGAGGTCCTGCTGTACAACAGCGGCTACCGCATCTACACCACGCTGGACCCGGACATCCAGGCCATCGCCGAGAGCGTCTATGAGGACCGGAGCAATCTGGACGTGACCTCCCGGAACGGCCAGCAGCTCCAGTCCGGCATCACCATCCTGGATCCCTACACCGGCAACATCGTGGCCATGGTGGGCAAGGTGGGGGAGAAGGACCGGAACCTGGGCTGGAACTACGCCACGGGCCGGCGGCAGGTGGGCTCGTCCATGAAGCCCCTGACGGCCTATGCCCCCGCCCTGGACGCCGGGACCATCACCCCGGGCACGATCTTCGACAATTACCCGGTCCAGGATCTGGACGGCCCCTGGCCCAAGAACTCGCCCCAGGGCTACAGCGGCTTCACCTCCGTGCGGGTCGGCATCCAGAAGTCCATCAACACCATCGCCGTCCAGGCCCTCCAGTCCGTGGGCATCGAGGAGGCGTACCGCTTCGCCACGGAGAACCTGCGGCTGGAGCTGGTGCCGGACGACATGGCCCTGGGCGCCCTGGGCATGGGCGGCCTGACCCGGGGATTGAACACCGTGGAGATGGCGGCGGCCTACGCCTGCTTCGTGAACAACGGCGTTTACAACGAGCCCCGGACCTATCTCCGGGTGACCCGCGTGGACAGCTCGGGCCACGAGGTCACCGTGCTGGAGGACGAGGGGGAGACCCATGTCGCCATGAAGGAGACCACGGCCTACCTGATGACGGACATGCTGAAAAACGCCGTGACGGCCGGCACCGGGAGCTCCGCCCGGTTCAACGGGATGCACATCGCGGGCAAGACCGGCACGACGAACAAGAACTTCGACCGCTACTTCGTGGGCTTCACGCCCTACTACGTGGCGGCGGTCTGGACGGGCTATGACCAGAACGAGCGCATCAGCTACAGCGGCAACCCGGCCATCACCATGTGGAAGAAGGTCATGGAGCCCATCCACATGGATCTGCCCGACAAGGACTTCGAGAACAGGCCCTCCACGGGACTGACCAGCATCGAGGTCTGCCTGGACAGCGGCATGAGGCCCACCGACGCCTGCCGCGCGGACCCGCGGGGAGGCCGGGTCGGCAACTTCACCGCGGCGGCGGGCACCGGGCCGACGGAGGATTGCACGATGCACCAGATGGTGTCCTACTGCACGGCGGGCCACTGCCTGGCCACGGAGTCCTGCCCCCTGGAGTCCGTGGAGGAGCGGGCCTATCTGGACTACGTCCGGGAGGACTACGGCCCCAGCGTGACGGCGGACGACGACGCGTACCTGATCGGCAACCTGTCGAAGCTCACGGAGCCGTCGGAGACGAACCCCGTCGGAGGCTGTCCCGCCCACAACGGCCTGCCGCCGGTGGATCCCCTCGATCCGCTGTATCCCGGCGGCGACCCCGGCGGGACCACGGCCCCCGGCGTGCAAGACCCCTACGTCCCCGCTCCCGGCGAGAGCCACGAGGGCTATGGCGGCGGCGGAGACCCGGGCACGGCGGTCCAGCCCCCGCCGCCCGTCACGCCCGATCCGGAGCCCGGCACGCCGGTGGTCCCCGAGGAGCCCACCGAGCCGGCCCCCGACCCCGGCGGAGGGGGAGGGCTGTTCGACGATCTGTGGGGCATCGTGACGTAGACGAGAGATGAAGCCCGGGAGGCGCCGCGTGAGCGGCGCCTTTTTTCGCCCAAAAGGGCCCGGGAGGGGGCCGCAAAAAGCGACCTCTTTCCCGGGGCACCTGTCCTATAATAGCCAGTGAGAAAAGGGGGAGGGAACGGCGTGACCGTCATCTACATAGACAGCGTCTTCGTGCTGAACGCCCTGATGGACTATCTGCTCCTCCTCTCCGCCGCCCGGCTGGCGGGACTGCCCCTGCGGCGGGGGCGCTACGCCCTGGCCGCCCTGGCCGGCGGGGCCTACGCGGCGGCGGTGTTCCTGCCGGGGATGGGCTTTTTGGCCCAGGCCCCGGTGAAGCTCGCGGCGGGGACGCTGCTGGGGCTGATCGCCTACGGCGGGGAGGAGAAGCTGCTGCGGCTGATCGTGCTGTTCTTCGCGGTCTCCTGTGGCATGGCGGGCTGCGTGCTGGGCCTGGGCCTGCTGGCGGGGGGCGGCGTGCCGGTGGTGGACGGCGTGTTCTACACCAACGTGGACGCCAGGGCGCTGGTGGTCGGCGGGACGGCGGCTTACGCCGTGGTGTCGGTGGTCTTCCGGGCGGCGGCGGCCCACGGGGTCCGGGGGCGGCTGCTGCCGGTCCGGGTGCGGATCGGGGACCGGACGGCGGAGCTGACGGCGCTGTGGGACACGGGCAGCGGCCTCCGCTCGGCGGACGGCCGGTCCGTCCTGGTGGCGGCCGGCGGCGCGCTGGACAGGGCCCTGCCCCCGGAGGCGGTCCGCCTGCTGGCCCGGCGGGGGCTGGAGGCCCCGGAGGAGCTTTTGGAGCCCCTGCGCTCCGCCGCTCCGGGACTGCGGCCCCGCCTGACGCCCTATCACGCGGTGGGGACGGCAGGGGGGCTGCTGCTGACCATCCGGACGGACTGGACAGAGATCGACGGGACCCGGTATCCGGGGCTGACGGCGGCCCTGGCCCCCACGGCGCTGGGCGAGGGCTATACGGCGCTGTGGGGAGGGCCCGCGGGAAAGGGAGGCGGACATGAGCGTCTTGAGGGATCTGAAAGAGCGGGTGCGGCGGCTGCTGGCCCGGTGGGGCGTCCTGCGGACGGAGAGCGTCCATTACATCGGCGGGAGCGACACCCTGCCCCCGCCCCTGAGCCGGGAGCGGGAGGCGGAGCTGCTCCGCGACCTGGACGAGGCGGGCCGGCAGGAGCTGATCGAGCATAACCTGCGGCTGGTGGTGTACATCGCCCGGCGGTTCGAGAACACGGGCATCAACATCGAGGACCTGATCTCCATCGGGACCATCGGGCTGATCAAGGCGGTGGGGACCTACCGGACGGACAAGAACATCAAGCTGGCGACCTACGCCTCCCGGTGCATCGAGAACGAGATCTTGATGTACCTGCGGAAGAACGCCTCCCGGCGGGGGGAGGTCTCCTTCGACGAGCCGCTGAACACGGACTGGGACGGCAACGAGCTGCTGCTCAGCGACGTGCTGGGCACCGACGAGGACGTGGTCATGCGCCCCATCGAGGAGGACGTGGACCGCTCCCTGCTGGCGGCGGCCATCGGCACCCTGTCCCCCCGGGAGCGGGAGATCATCACGCTGCGCTTCGGCCTGGGGGGCGGGAAGGAGCAGACCCAGAAGGAGGTGGCGGACCGGCTGGGGATCTCCCAGTCCTACATCTCCCGGCTGGAGAAGCGGATCATCAGCCGGCTGAAGAAGGAGATCTTACGTCTGTCTTGACAAAGCGGGACGGGGTGTAGTATACTGACTCCCGTACAAACGCAGGGAAGGGGAGCAGTACCCGGTCTGCCGATGCCAAGAGAGGACGCGGTCGGTGAGAGCGTCCGTGAGGCGGCGGGGGAAGTCGTCCCGGAGCGGCGCGGCTGAAGGGAGAGTAAGCCGCGACGGAGGCCCGCCGTTAGAGGGGAGGGCGCGTGAGCGCCCGCGAGTGCGCGCCTCCCGTGAGGGGGACGCGAGGTCAGGTGGTACCGCGGACGTGTGTGTTCGCCCTGAGCCGGGAGGCTTGGGGCGGCTTTCTTTTTGGGGAGGGAAGATGGAGTTTCGATTCGAGACGAGATACGACCAAAGAGGCTTGACCGCCATGGCCCGGGCCCTGCGCAAGACCATCCGGAAAAAGGGCAGCCGGAGGAGCCATATATCCGGCTGGTGTATCGTGGCGCTGGCGGTCGTGCTGGTCGCCGCGGGGAGGGTGACGGGCGGACCCTGGACCCTTCGGGACACCCTGAACTGCGGCGTCGGCGTGATCTTGACCGCGATACTGCTCACCGAGGATCGGGTCAACGCCTTCGCCGCGAAAAAGAAGATGCTGCCGGGCACATCGTCCGCGAAGAGCGTCTTTACAGAGGAAGGCTATACCTCGACGACTGAGGCCGCGTCGACCGGATTTCATTATGAGACGGTCCAGCAGGTATGCGAGACGGCGGACTACTTCGTGTTCCTGTTCAGCCGGCAGCATGGACAGATCTATGACAAAGCCACGCTGAGCGGCGGTACGGCCGAGGAGTTCAGGGCCTTCATCACCGAAAAGACCGGGAAGCCGATCGCATATATCGAGTGAGGATACAGGCTTATAGAACGGGGGGAAAGCCGATGGGATTCGTCTTTCATATAACAAATTACGACGACCCCGCTCTGGACGGCGAAGCGGCGGAGCTTCTCCATCAGCGGCTGGAGGCCCGGAGCCGTCAGGCTGTGCCGGGCATGTGGAAGGTCACGGACAAGCTCAACGCCCACGCCGCTAAGGGCCCGGGCCGGGGGACGCGGCGGCGGTACAAGGTCTATGGCGTCATCCTGATCGCACTGGGTATATTTGCCTTGGTCCCCGGACTGATGGAGCCCCGGATCCCCAGCCTGATCATAACGGGCGGCTTGGCGGTGGTTTGGGGCCTTTGGAGTTTTTGCCTCCGGGAAAGGAGACCCCTCCAGCCCCCGGCCTCCTGTAAAAAGGGGGCGGCTGAACTGCTGGCGGGACGGCGGGCCGTGAACTGGTCCGGAGCTTCGGCGGAGGTCCGATTCGACGAAGGCGGCATGACCGTTTCTGCCGAGGAGGGCCGAGAGGCAGTCCCCTATGAGGACATGACCGGGATCTTTGAGACAGAGCGGCTTTGGCTGCTGGTCCATGGTGGGGAGAGGGCCCTGCTGCTGCAAAAGAAGGATCTGATCTCAGGAGCGAGGGGAGACTTCCTGCCGTATCTTCAAGAAAAGATCAAGGAAAACCATTTATCATAAAAGGAGAACCGACATGAAGAAAGAACTGCCGAAAGTGTACGAACCCCAGCAGGTGGAGGGTCGCATCTATGAGATGTGGGAGGACGCCGGATGCTTCAACGGCGATCCGGACCGCTCCAAAAAGCCCTTCTCCATCGTGATGCCGCCCCCCAACGTCACGGGCCAGCTCCACATGGGCCACGCCCTGGACTGCACCCTCCAGGACATCCTCACCCGCTTCAAGCGGATGCAGGGCTATTCCACCCTCTGGCTCCCCGGCGTGGACCACGCCGGCATCTCCACCCAGGTGAAGGTGGAGGAGGAGCTGCGCACCAAGGAGGGCCTGAGCCGCTATGACCTGGGCCGGGAGAAGTTCCTCCAGCGGGTCTGGAAGTGGAAGGAGGAATACGGCGACCGCATCGTCCGGCAGCAGAAGAAGATGGGCGTGTCCTGCGACTGGTCCCGCTCCCGCTTCACCATGGACGAGGGCCTTTCCAAGGCCGTCCGGGAGACCTTCTGCGAGCTGTACGACAAGGGCCTCATCTACAAGGGCAGCCGCATCATCAACTGGTGCCCCCACTGCGTCACGGCCCTGTCCGACGCCGAGGTGGAATACCAGGACAAGCCCGGCCACCTCTGGTATATCCGCTATCCGCTGGCCGACGGGTCCGGGGACCTGGTGGTGGCCACCACCCGGCCCGAGACCATGATGGGCGACACGGGCGTCGCCGTGAACCCGGAGGACGAGCGGTTCAAGCATCTGGTGGGGAAGACCTGCATCCTGCCGATCATGGACCGGGAGATCCCCATCGTGGCGGACGAGTACGTGGAGCTGGGCTTCGGCACCGGCGCGGTGAAGATGACTCCCGCCCACGACCCCAACGACTTCGAGGTGGGCCTGCGGCACGGCCTGGAGACCATCCGCTGCATCGCCGACGACGGGACCATCAATGAGAACGGCGGGCCCTACAGCGGGATGGACCGCTATGAGTGCCGCAAGGCCATCGTGAAGGATCTGGAGGAGCAGGGGTATCTGGTCAAGACCGAGCCTTACAGCCACAATGTGGGCACCTGCTACCGCTGCCACAACGACGTGGAGCCCCTGATCTCCGCCCAGTGGTTCGTGAAGATGGAGCCCCTGGCCAAGGAGGCCCTGCGGGTGGTCCGGGAGGGCGAAGTGAAGTTCGTCCCTGACCGCTTCTCCAAGACCTATACCAACTGGATGGAGAACGTCCATGACTGGTGCATCTCCCGCCAGCTCTGGTGGGGCCATCAGATCCCCGCCTGGTACTGCGACGAGTGCGGACACATCAACGTCAGCCGGGAGGATCCCACGCGGTGCGAGGCGTGCGGCTCCGCCCGCCTGACCCGGGATCCCGACGTGCTGGATACCTGGTTCAGCTCCGCCCTGTGGCCCTTCTCCACCCTGGGCTGGCCGGAGGAGACCGAGGACCTGGACTTCTACTACCCCACCTCCGTCATGATCACCGGATACGACATCATCTTCTTCTGGGTCTCCCGGATGATCTTCTCCGGCTGCGAGCAGATGAAGAAGATCCCCTTCCGCACGGTCCTGATCCATGGCCTGGTCCGGGACGACAAGGGCCGGAAGATGTCCAAGTCCCTGGGCAACGGCATCGACCCCCTGGAGGTGGCGGAGAACTACGGCGCGGACGCCCTGCGCTTCAACCTTATCACCGGCAACAGCCCCGGAAACGACATGCGCTTCTACACCGAGAAGTGCGAGGCCATGCGGAACTTCGCCAACAAGATCTGGAACGCCAGCCGCTTCGTCCTGATGAACCTGGGGGACGCGGAGACCTACGCCCTCCCGGCGGCGGGGGAGCTG
Organism: uncultured Oscillibacter sp.; assembly: GCF_910584465.1. Lineage (GTDB taxonomy): Bacteria > Bacillota > Clostridia > Oscillospirales > Oscillospiraceae > Oscillibacter. The sequence continues at coordinate 17,038 of NZ_CAJUBK010000031.1, read as the reverse complement.
GAGCGGGAGGACAAGTGGGTCCTCTCCAAGCTGAACGCCCTGGTGGAGGAGGTCACCGAGAACCTGGACAGCTATGAGATCGGCGTGGCCTCCGCCAAGGTGTACGACTTCCTGTGGGACACCTACTGCGACTGGTATATCGAGCTGACCAAGACCCGTCTGAACGGAGAGGACGAGGCGGCGAAGGAGACGGCCCGGAACGTGCTGTGCTATGTGCTGGCGGAGCTTTTGAAGCTGCTGCACCCCTTCATGCCCTTCATCACCGAGGAGATCTTCCAGGCCCTGCCCAAGCAGGAGGGCCGGTCCGATGCGTTCCTGATGACGTCCCGGTGGCCGGAGCATCAGGAGGCCCTGTCCTTCCCGAAGGAGGAGGCCGCCATGGAGGCCGTCATGGACACCATCAAGGCCATCCGGGCCCGCCGGGCGGAGATGAACGTGCCCCCGTCCCGGAAGGCGGAGGTGCTGCTGGTCACGGCGGATCCGGAGCCCTATGAGCAGGGCCTGCACTTTATCCAGCGGCTGGCCTTCGCCTCCGAGGTGCGCTTTGCCGCGCAGGCCCCGGCGGACCTCGGCGGTCAGGTGAGCATCGTCACCCGCAGCGCCGCGGCCTACCTGCCCCTCAGCGAGCTGGTGGACATCTCCGCCGAGCGGGAGCGCATCGCCAAGGAGCGGGAGAAGGCGGAGAACGGCCTGCGGATCGTGGAGCAGAAGCTCTCCAACGAGAAATTCGTCTCCCGCGCCCCGGAGGCGGTGGTGAACGCCGAGAAGGAGAAGGCCGAGAAGTTCCGGGAGCTCATCGCCAAGCTGGAGGAGTCCGCCAAGGCGCTGGGGGACTGACGGGATCAGGGACGAGGAGTTAGGATCTAAAGAAACGATATGAGCGAACAGGTCCCGAGGCTTTCAGCCTCGGGACCTGTCCCCGTTCTTAGGACAAAGAGAGGTTCAGCGGAGGACGATATAGGCCGTCGTTCCGAAGAGCAGGATCGATACGAAGAGGGAAAAATAGGCGAGGGGCCGGCTCTTGTTCCAATTTTGGGCCGCCTGCACCAGCAGCACGACGCCGATCAGGGGTTCATACAGATAGATGGCGTTTGGCCAGGCCCCGGTCAGCTGGAGGAGCGCCAGCACAATCACGGAAACGGACAGGACGATCTGCGCGATGGCGAAAGGTCTCATAAGGCTTGGCTCCTTTCCGTCACATCCGCCGGACGATCCGCCGCCGCTTCCAGATGGACGGCGCGAACAGCAGCAGCATGGGGAAGATCTCCAGCCGCCCCACCAGCATGTCGAAGGACAGCAGGAGCTTGGACGCCCAGGAGAACTGCGAGAAGTTCCCCGTGGGCCCCACGGCCCCCAGGCCCGGCCCGATGTTGTTGATGCAGGCCGTCAGCGCCGTGAAGGTGGTGATGAGGTCGAACTGCTCCAGGCTCAGCAGCAGGAAGGAGGCCGTGAACACCAGCAGGTACACCGTGATGAACAGGTGCACGCTGCGGATGTGCTTGTCCGTCAGGGCCTTGCCCTCGAAGCGGGTGGTGGTGACGGCGTTGGGGTGGAGCATCTTGCGCATGTCCCCCCAGGAGGTCTTGGCCAGGATGACGATCCGGGCCACCTTGATGCCGCCGCCGGTGGACCCGGCGCAGGCCCCGATGAACATCAGCACCACCAAGATCCCCTTGGAGAAGGTGGGCCAGAGCTCGAAGTCCGCGGTGGCATAGCCGGTGGTGGTGATGATGGAGGACACCTGGAAGAAGGAATAGCGCAGGCTCCGGATGGCGGAGCCGTAGAGATGATATGTATCCGCCGCGATGGCCGCCACGGCGGAGCCCACGATGGCGAGATAGGCCCACAGCTCCTCGGAGCGGAACACGTCCCGGAAGCGGCGGACGAGCAGGAAGTAGTACAGGTTGAAGTTCACGCCGAAGAGCAGCATGAACACGCCGATGACCACGTCGAAATAGGCACTGTCGTAAGCCCCCACGCTGAGGTCCTTGTTGCTGAAGCCGCCGGTGCCGGCGGAACCGAAGGAGTGGATGCAGGCGTCGAACAGCGGCATCCCGCCCAGGAGCAGCAGCACGATCTCCACGAGCGTCATCACCAGGTAGATGCCGTAGAGGATCTTGGCGGTGTCGCTCATGCGGCTGACCAGCTTGCCCACGGACGGGCCCGGCATCTCCGCCCGGAGCAGGTGCATCCCGTGGCCGTCCGTCATGGGCAGCACCGCCATGACGAACACCAGCACGCCCATGCCGCCGATCCAGTGGGTGAAGCTCCGCCAGAACAGCACGCCCTGGCCCAGGGGCTCCACCGCGGTGAGGATCGTGGCCCCGGTGGTGGTGAAGCCGGAGACGGTCTCGAAGAACGCGTCGATGAAGTTGGGGATGTAGCCGGAGATCACGAAGGGCAGGGCGCCGAAGGCGCTCATCAGCAGCCAGGCCAGGGCCACCACGGCGAAGCCGTCCCGGGCGTAGAGGGCCGTCTGCTTGGGCCGGGCCCGGAGGGGCAGGCCCGCCAGCAGCAGGAGCAGGGCCGGGATCAGGAAGGGGAAGGCCGACTCCCGGTACAGCAGCGCCGCCAGGGCGGGCAGGGACAGCAGCGCCGCCTCGGTCCACAGGATGCGGCCGATGACGAAGCCGATCATTCGATAGTTCAAGGGGCCGCCCTCCTTAGTCCTGTAAGATGTCGTGGATGTCCTGGAGCGAGGTGTCCGTGGTGACCACGATCACGTCGTCCCCCGCGTTCAGGGAGTCGCTGCCGGAGGGGATGACGATCTTCCCATTGCGCTGGACGATGCCGGCGAGCAGGAGGCCGTTGCGGAGCTTCAGGTCCTTCAGCGGCACGCCGATGAAGGGCACGTCCGCCGGCACGCCGAACTCCAGGGCCTCCACCGCGCCGTCCACCAGGCGGTGGAGGGTCTTGATCTTCGCGCCGGAGGCACTCTCCATGGCCCGGACGTATTGGACGATCAGCTCCGTGGTGGTGGAGCGGGCGGAGATGACGCTGTCGATCATGCTCTCGTTGCTCACCAGATCCACCAGGGACTTGCGGTTGATCTTCGCCACCACCTTGCACTTGTTCCCGGACTCCTTGGCGGCGCACATGCTCATGAGGATGTTGGCCTCGTCGATCCCGGTGATCGCCACGAAGGCGTCGGTCTGGCCGATGCCCTCCTCATGGAGGAGGTCGCTGTCGGTGCCGTCCCCCACGATGACCAGGGCCTTGGGGAGCTGTTCGCCCATCCGGATGCAGCGCTGCTCGTCCCGGTCGATGATCTTCACGTCCATGCCCATGTTCAAAAGCTCGCTGGTCAGGTAGTAGCAGATCTTGCTGGCCCCCACCACCATGACGGTGGACGCCTTGGAGCGGAAGACCCCCAGGTGGCGGAAGAACTGGGCCAGCTGGTCCGGGGAGGAGGTGAGGTAGATCTTGTCCCCCGCCCGGAGGACGAAGTCGCCGGAGGGGATGATGGTCTCCCCCTTCCGGGCCACGGCGCAGATCAGCACCCGGACCCGGACGTTCCGGTACAGGTCCGCCAGCTGGAGGCCGTCCAGGGCCGAGTCGGCGGGGAGGCGGTATTCCACCAGCTCCAGCCGCCCCTTGGAGAAGGTCTCCACCTTCATGGCGGCGGGGAAGCGGAGCACCCGGGCGATCTCCCGGGCGGCGGCCCGCTCCGGGTTGATGGCCATGGACAATCCCAGCTCGTCCCGCATGAAGCGGAGCTGCTTCTCATACTCCGGGTTGCGGATGCGGGCGATGGTGTGTCTGGCCCCCAGCTTCTTGGCGACCAGGCAGGAGAGGATGTTCAGCTCGTCGCTGGAGGTGGTGGCGATCAAAAGCTCCGCCTTCTCCACCTCGGCCTCTTTCTGCACGCCGTAGACCGCGCCGTTCCCGCAGACGCCCATGACGTCATAGATGTTGATGATGTTGTCGATCAGCCGGGGGTCCTGGTCCACGACGGTGACGTTGTGCCCGTCGGCAGAGAGCTGCTGCGTCAGGGCGGAGCCCACCTTGCCCGCGCCTACGATGATGATCTTCATGCTTGCCTCCAAAAAGACGGCCCGGGGCGGAGGGCCCCGGAGGATACGAAGAGCGATACCCCGATTATATAAGAGATCCACAAAAAAGGGAAGGCCCGGACCGCAAAAATTTTCCTTGACAAAGGGTGGTTCCCTGTGTAGAATAAGTTCAATTATTTTAATTAAATTATTTTAGTTAAAATAATTGACATTTCGACGAATATGGAGGACCTCAAATGGAATTCGAGAGCGTACGCGATATCATCGTGGAGACCCTGGGCTGTGAGGCGGAGCAGGTGACGCTGGAGGCGTCCCTGGCCGACGATCTGGGGGCGGATTCCCTGGCTGCTGTGGAGCTGGTCATGGCCCTGGAAGAGGCCAGCGGCATCACCATCGCCGACGCCGATGTGGAGGGACTGAAGACCGTGGGCGATATCGTGAGATACCTGGAGGCCCACAAGGCCTGATCCGCGCCGCCGTGCCCTACATCCCGCTGCGCCCGGCGGACGCCGGGCATCCGCTCCCCCTCCGCCCCCGCCGTGTCCGCGGCGCGGCCTTTGGCGGTCCTGCCGCCCTGCGGCCTCCCGCCGGACCGGGGCGGGACGGAGGGGGGAGCGGGGAAAACCCTGCGAAGCGCCGCCCCGCCGACCGAAGCGGGGCGGGACGCCTGGAAAGGAACGAACATGACCAACCAGGAACTTTATGACTTGATGGCCCGCTTCGACAGCAGCGGCCTGCAGACGCTGAAGCTGTCCCAGGGGGACCTTACGATAGAATTGGGGAAGGCCGTCCCCGGGGCCGCCGCCGTGCCGGCGGCGGCCCCGGCGGGGATCCCCGCCAAGGCGGAGGGAGGCCCTGTCAAAACGGAGGAGGGCCCCGTCATCCCCGCTCCGCTGGTGGGCACCTTCTACGCCGCCCCAGCTCCGGAGCAGCCCCCCTTCGTCTCCGTGGGCGACAAAGTGGCGAAGGGCCAGACCGTGTGTCTGCTGGAGGCGATGAAGACCATGATCGAGGTCCCCGCCCCCTGCGACTGCGTGATCGCGGCCATCCTGAAGGCCAACGGCGACCTGGCGGCCTTCGGCGAGGCGCTGATGCGCTACGAACCATGCTGAGGCGGGTCCTGATCGCCAACCGGGGGGAGATCGCCCTCCGGATCCTCCGGGCCTGCCGGGAGCTGGGGATCGAGACCGTGGCCGCATACTCCGAGGCGGACGCCGAGGCCCTCCATGTCCAGCTGGCCACGGAGTCCGTCTGCATCGGCCCGGCGCGGGCGGCGGACAGCTACCTCAACCAGGACGCCCTCCTGACGGCGGCCCTGGCGACGGGCTGCGACGGCGTCCATCCCGGCTATGGCTTCCTGTCCGAGAACGCGGAGCTGGCCGACGCCTGTGCCCGGGAGGGGCTGGCCTTCATCGGCCCCTCCGGGGACGCCATCCGCAAGGCGGGCTCCAAGTCCGCCGCCAGGAGCCGGATGCGCGCCGCCGGGGTGCCGGTGACGCCGGGGTCCGACGGCCCCGTGGCCTCTGCGGAGGAGGCCCTGGCGGCGGCGGAGAGCGTGGGCTGGCCGGTGCTGCTGAAGGCCTCCGCCGGCGGCGGGGGGCGGGGGATCCGCCGCTGTGACCGCCCGGAGGACCTCCCGGCCGCTTATGACGAGGCCAGGGCGGAGGCCGCCGCCTGCTTTGGCAGCGGCGAGATGTACCTGGAGAAGCTGGTGCTGGCCCCCCGGCACGTGGAGGTCCAGATCCTGGCGGACCGCCAGGGCCATATCGTCCACCTGGGGGACCGGGACTGCTCCGTCCAGCGCAGGAACCAGAAGCTGATCGAGGAGGCCCCCGCCCCCGGCCTGCGCCCCGCTCTCCGGGAGGCCATGGGGGAAGCCGCCGTGCGGGCGGCGGGAGCCGTGGGCTATGAGGGCGCGGGGACCGTGGAGTTCCTGGTGGACGGGGAGGCGTTCTACTTCATGGAGATGAACACCCGCATCCAGGTGGAGCACGGCGTCACGGAGCTGGTCACCGGCGTGGACCTGGTGCGCCAGCAGCTGCGGATCGCCTCCGGCCTGCCCCTGGACTTCACCCAGGAGGACGTCATGGTCCGGGGCTGCGCCATCGAGTGCCGGGTGAACGCCGAGGACCCGGCGGCGGAGTTCCGCCCCTGCCCCGGCAAGGTGGAGTTCCTCCACTTCCCCGGCGGCACGGGGGTCCGGGTGGACTCCTGCCTGTATAACGGGTGCGTCATGTCCCCCTATTACGATTCCCTGGCCGCCAAGCTCCTGGCCCATGGGGCCACCCGGCTGGAGGCCATCCGCAAGATGCGCCGCTGCCTGGAGGAGTTCACGCTGGAGGGCTTCCCCACCAACGCGGAGCTGTCCTATGAGATCCTCTATCACCCCGTGTTCGTCCGGGGCCGCTGCACCACGGCGTTCCTGGACACCCACCTGCCCGAGCTGCTGGAGTTCAGCCGCCGGGTGGGGGAGAGGGAGGCTGAGACATGAACGGTATCTTTGCCAAGCGCCGGGCCCGGCTCCTGGCCATGAAGGCCATCCGGGACAACTACGTCCCCGGGGACCAGCGGGTCTCCTGCCCGCGCTGCGGCGGGGAGAGCCAGCGCAGGGACGTGGCGGCGGCCCTGTCCGTCTGCCCCCTCTGCGGCCATCATTTCCCCATCGGGGCCTATTACCGCCTCAGCACCATCCTCGATCCCGGCAGCTTCCGGGAGCTGAACGAGAAGCTCCCCGCCGCGGACCCGCTGTCCTTCCCCGGCTATCGGGAGAAGCAGCGGGCCGCCCAGCGGAAGACGGGCCTCACCGAGGCCGCCGTCACCGCCGTGGGGACCATCGGGGGCCGCCGGTGCGTCGTGGGCGTGCTGGACAGCCGCTACCTGTGCGGCAGCATGAGCGCCGCCGTGGGGGAGAAGATCGCCCTGGCGGTGGAGCACGCGGCGAAGGACCGCCTGCCGCTGATCCTCTTCTCCGCCAGCGGCGGGGCCCGGATGCAGGAGGGGATCTTGTCCCTCATGCAGATGGCGAAGACCAGCGCGGCCCTGGCCCGGTTCGCGGAGAAGGGACTGCTGTATATCTCCGTCCTGACGGACCCCACCACCGGCGGCGTCACTGCCAGCTTCGCCTCCCTGGGGGACATCATCCTGGCGGAGCCGGGGGCTTTGATCGGCTTTGCCGGGCCCCGGGTGATCCAGCAGACCATCGGCGAGACCCTGCCGGAGGGCTTCCAGCGCGCGGAATACCAGGAGGAGCACGGCTTCGTGGACGCGGTGGTCCCCCGCGGGGAGCTCCGGGACACCCTGGCCCGGCTCCTCCGGCTCCATGAGAAGGGAGGACGCCCATGAGCAACGAGCTCACCGCCGCCCAGCGGGTCGCCATAGCGCGGCACCCCCAGCGGCCCAACATCACCGACTACATCGGCGCTCTCTTCACGGATTTCTTCGAGCAGAAGGGCGACCGCCTCTGCCGGGAGGACCCGGCCATCCTGGGCGGCGTGGCGCTGTACCACGACCGCCCCGTCACCGTGATCGGCACCCGGAAGGGCAAAACGGCGGAGGAGAGCATCCGCTGCAATTTCGGGATGCCGGGGCCGGAGGGCTATCGGAAGGCCCTGCGGCTGATGAAGCAGGCGGAGAAGTTCCGCCGCCCCGTCATCACCTTCATCGACACCTCCGGGGCCTATCCCGGCCTGGAGGCCGAGGCCAAGGGCCAGGGGGAGGCCATCGCCCGGAACCTCTTCGAGATGAGCCGCCTCACCGTGCCCGTGATCGCCGTCGTCACCGGCGAGGGCAACAGCGGCGGGGCGCTGGCCCTGGCCGTGGCCGACCGGGTGCTGATGCTGGAGGACGCGGTCTACGCCATCTTGTCCCCCGAGGGCTTCGCGTCCATCCTGTGGAAGGACGCCTCCCGGCACGACGAGGCGTGCGGGATGATGAAGCTCACTGCACCGGACCTGCTGGCCCTGGGCGTGGTGGACGACATCGTCCCGGAGCCGGAGGGCGGGGCGCACCTGGATCCCGGCCGGACCTTCCGGGAAGTGGACCGGGCCGTCAGCCGCCACCTGGCCGCCCTGCTGAAGGAAAGCGGGCAGGGCCTGGCGGCGGGACGTTATCAAAAATTCAGGAAGATGGGCGTGCCGCCAAAGGCCCCCAAGGAGGAGCCATGAACGGGATCAAGATCCGAGGGACCGGCCGGGGCGTGCCCGGCAGGCGCGTCACCAATCAGGACCTGGAGCGCATCGTGGACACCAGCGACGAGTGGATCGCCAGCCGCACCGGCATCAAGGCCCGGCACCACTGCGCCGAGGGGGAGGCCATCTCCTCCTTCATCGCCGCCGCCGCCCGGCAGGCCCTGGCAGAGGCGGGGATCGGGCCGGAGCAGATCGGCGCGTGCATCGTGGCCACGGCGACGCCGGAGACCATGGTCCCCTCCGCCGCCTGTACGCTCCAGCGGGACCTGGGACTGCCGGAGGACATCCCCTGCTTCGACCTCAACGCGGCATGCACCGGCTTCCTCTTCGCCCTGCACACCATGGAGTGCCTGCTGAACGCCGCCCCCCGGAGGTTCGGCCTGGTGGTGGGGGCGGAGGAGCTGAGCCGCGTCATCGACTGGGGGGACCGGAGCACCTGCATCCTCTTCGGGGACGGGGCCGGGGCCGCCGTGGTGGAGTGCCGGGAGGGCTGGCCCTCCATCTCCGCCGTGCTGGGCTGTCACGGGAGCAGCGAGCTGCTGTACCTCCCCGGCCCGGAGGCGGCGGAGCACAGCTATCTGTCCATGGAGGGCACGAAGGTCTTCAAGTTCGCCGTGGAGGCGGTGCCCTGGTGTGTGGACCAGGTGCTGCGCCGGACGGGCCGGACGGTGGAGGACGTGGACTTCTTCGTCTTCCACCAGGCCAACGCCCGCATCATCGACCTGGCGGTGCGCAAGTATCATATCCCCCCGGAGAAGTACTATAAGAACATCGCCGAATACGGCAACACCTCCGCCGCTAGCATCCCGCTGGTCCTCAGCGAGCTGCGCCGTCAGGGGAGGGCGGGCCCCGGCAGCCGCATCCTGGCCGTGGGCTTCGGCGGCGGACTGACCTGGGGCGGGTGCCTGATCGAGTTTGTATGAGGAGTAAGCCTGTGAAAAAGTTGAATGAGATCCTGGGGACGGAATTCCCCATCATCCAGGGCGGCATGGCCAACATCGCCACCGGTGAGTTCGCCGCCGCCTGCTCCAACGCCGGGGCCCTGGGCATGATCGCCACCGGCGGCTGGGACGCGGACCGGCTCCGCCGGGAGATCCGCCGGGCCAAGGAGCGGACGGAGAAGCCCTTCGGCGTGAACCTGATGCTGATGAGCCCCTATGCCGCCGATATCGCCCAGGTCATCCTGGACGAGGGCGTCCGGGTGGTCACCACCGGCGCGGGGAACCCCGGACAGTACATCCCCGCCTGGAAGGAGGCCGGCGTCAAGGTCATCCCCGTCGTGGCGGCGGCGGTGCTGGCGAAGCGGCTGACCCGCTACGGCGTGGACGCCTTCATCGCCGAGGGCACGGAGTCCGGCGGCCACGTGGGGGAGATGACCACCATGGCCCTGGTCCCCCAGGTGGCGGACGCGGTGGACGTGCCCGTCATCGCCGCGGGGGGCATCGCCGACGGGCGGCAGATGGCGGCGGCGCTGGCCCTGGGGGCCTGCGGCGTGCAGGTGGGCACCTGCCTGCTGGCGAGCCGGGAGTGCCCCATCCATGACAACTACAAGCAGGCCGTGCTGAAGGCCAAGGACTCCGACACCACCGTCACGGGCCGCTCCATCGGCGGGCCGGTGCGGGTGCTGAAGAACAAGATGGCCCGGGAGTACCTGGCCCTGGAGAAGCGGGGCGCGACCCTGGAGGAGCTGGAGACCGTCACCCTGGGAGGGCTCCGCCGGGCCGTGCTGGAGGGCGACGTGGAGCGCGGCAGCGTGATGATGGGCCAGGCCGCGGGCCTGCTCCATGAGATCCGGCCCGTCCGGCAGATCTTCGAGGAGCTCTGCGGCGGAGGGAAGGCCGTCCTGGAGCAGGTGGCACGGGGATGGCAGTGACGATCCGGGGGAAGGTCCTGCCCCTGCCCATCGTCCAGGGGGGCATGGGCATCGGCGTCAGCCTGGAGCGCCTGGCGGGGGCCGTGGCCGCCCAGGGCGGCATGGGGACCCTCTCCGCCGCCTTCTGCGGCTTCCGGGAGCCGGACTTCCGGCAAGATCCCCGGGGGGCCAACCTCCGGGCCCTGGCCCGGCAGGTCCGGCGGGCCAAGGAGACCGCGAAGGGCGCGGGCCTCGTGGCCGTGAACGTCATGGTGGCCGCCGCCCAGTACGCCGACAGCGTGCGGACCGCCCTCCGGGCGGGGGCGGACGCCGTGGTGTGCGGCGCGGGGCTGCCCCGGGACCTGCCCGCCCTGGCGGCGGAGGTGCCGCAGAGCGACGCGGCCCTGGCCCCGGTGGTCAGCGGGGGACGCTCCGCCGCCCTGATCTGCAGGCTGTGGCACCGGCGCTATGGCCGGGTCCCGGACTTCGTGGTCCTGGAGGGCCCCCTGGCCGGGGGACACCTGGGCTTTACCCCCGAGGAGGCCAAAGAGGCCCAGGCCGGACGGCCGAGGCCCCTCTCCGCCCTCCTGGGAGAGGTGCTGGAGTCCCTGGCCCCCTTCCGGGAGGAGTACGGGCGGGACATCCCGGTCTTCGTGGCGGGCGGCGTGAAGGACGGCGGGGAGATGCGCCGCTATATGGACGAGGGCGCCGCCGGCGCCCAGTTCGCCACCCGCTTCATCGCCACGGAGGAGTGCGACGCCAGCGAAGGGTTCAAAAAGGCCCTGCTGGACGCGGAGGCGGAGGACATCACCATCGTCCAAAGCCCCGTGGGGATGCCGGGCCGGGCGCTGAGGAGCCCGCTGATCCGCCGGGTGGAGGCGGGGACCCAGCCCGGGATCGAGCGCTGCGACCGCTGTCTTGCCGCCTGCGACTGCAGGACCGCCCCCTACTGCATCTCCAAGGCGCTGATCGCCGCCGTGGAGGGGGATCGGGAGAATGGCCTTTTCTTCTGCGGGGCCAACGCCGGGGAGATCCGCACCCTCTCCACGGTGCGGGAGCAGATGGACCAGATCATGAACGAATGGAGGGCCGCGCGATGAAGCTCGGTTTCTTATATGCCGGACAGGGCAGCCAGCATCCCGGTATGGGGGAGGACCTGTACGAGGCGTACCCCGCCTTCCGGGCGGTGTTCGACGCCGCTCAGGCGGACTTGGAGTTCGATTTGAAGCGGACCTGCTTCCAGGACCCGGAGGGGATCTTGGACCGGACCCGCTATACCCAGCCGTGCATGACGGCCTTCGCCGCCGGGCTGACGGCGGTGCTGCGGGAGCGGGGGATCGTCCCCGCGGCAGCGGCGGGCCTCTCCCTGGGGGAGTACTCCGCCCTCCACGCCGCCGGGACCTTCGACGCCGGGACCGCCGTGCGCCTGACCGCGTTCCGCGGCAGGGCCATGGAGGAGGCCGCCGCCGGGCGGGAGAGCGCCATGACGGCGGTCCTGGGCCTGGAGCGGGGGCCGCTGCAGGATGCCTGTGACGAGGCGTCCGGCCTTGGCACGGTGGTCATCGCCAACTACAACTGCCCCGGCCAGCTGGTCATCGGCGGGGAGGCGGCGGCTGTGGGGCGGGCCGCCGCCCTGGCCAAGGAGAAGGGCGCGAAGCGCTGCCTGCCCCTGAAGGTCAGCGGGCCCTTCCACACGCCGCTGATGGCCCCCGCCGGGGAGGCGCTGGAGGCGTATCTGCGGACCGTCCCCCTCCGGGAGCCCCAGATCCCCGTGCTCTTCAACTGCCTGGGCCGGGAGAAGGGGGACGGGGACAGCATCCCCGCCCTGCTGGTCCGCCAGGTCCAGAGCAGCGTCTATATGGAGGATTCCATCCGCCGCATGGGGGAGCTGGGCCTGGACGGCATCGTGGAGATCGGCCCGGGCAAGGCCCTCAGCGGCTTCGTGAAGAAGACGCTCCCCGGCTTCCCGGTCCGGGCGGTGGAGACCGTGGGGGACGTGGAGGCCCTGGAGCGGGCAGTCGAGGAGGGGACGCTATGAATCTCGAAGGGAAGACCGCCGTCGTCACCGGGGGGAGCCGGGGCATCGGCCGGGCCGTCTGCCTGGAGCTGGCGAAGGGCGGGGCCAACGTGGCGCTCTGCTACGCCGGGAACGAGGCGGCGGCGCAGGAGACCGTCCGGGCCGTGGAGGCCCTGGGGGCCCAGGCCCTGGCCGTCCGGTGCGACGTGTCCGACGCCGCGCAGGTGGACGCGCTGGTCCTGGCCGCCGTGGAACGGTTCGGCCAGATCGATATCCTGGTGAACAACGCCGGGATCACGCGGGACGGCCTGGTCATGCGGATGAGCGAGGAGGACTTCGACGCGGTGATCGCCGCCAACCTGAAGGGGGCCTTCCTCTGCATGAAGGCCGTCAGCCGCCTGATGCTGAAGCGGCGCCAGGGCCGCATCGTGAACCTGAGCAGCGTGGTGGGCCTGCGGGGCAACGCCGGGCAGGTGAACTACGCCGCCAGCAAGGCCGGGATCGTCGGCATGACGAAGTCCCTGGCGAAGGAGCTGGCCGCCCGGGGGATCGGCGTCAACGCCGTGGCCCCCGGCTTCATCGAGACGGACATGACCGCCGCCATGACGGACGCGGCCCGGACCGCCGCCCGGAGCGCCATCCCCATGGGCCGCCTGGGCGGGCCGGAGGACGTGGCGAAGGCCGTGGCCTTCCTGGCCAGCGACGAGGCCGCTTATATCACCGGCCAGGTCCTGGCGGTGGACGGCGGCATGGCAATGTGACAGAAAAGAGGTTTGACTATGGAACGACGCAGAGTCGTGATCACCGGCCTCGGGGCCGTCACGCCCCTGGGCCTCACCGCCGGGGAGAGCTGGCGGGCCGTCCGCGAGGGCGTCTGCGGCATCGGACCCATCACCGGCTACGATCCCGCCGGGATGAAGGTCCGGCTGGCCGCGGAGGTCAAGGGCTTCTCCCCTGAGGCCCTCTTCGGCAAGCCGGAGGCCAAGCGCATGGGCCGCTTCACCCAGTTCGCCCTGGCCGCCGCCAGGGAGGCGCTGGCGGACAGCGGCTTCCGGGCCGAGGACGCCGATCCGAGGCGGTGCGGCGTCATCGTCTCCAGCGGCATCGGCGGCATCGGCATCACGGAGGAGGAGCACGATCGGGGCCTCGCCCGGGGCTGGGACCGGGTGTCGCCCTTCTTCATCCCCACGGGCATCTGCAACATGGGAGCCGGGCGGGTCGCGATCGACGCCGGCTTCCGGGGGATGTGCTCCTGCCCGGTCACGGCCTGCGCCGGGGGCACCAACGCCGTGGGCGACGCCTTCCACTATATCCGGGACGGCTATGCCGAGGCGATGCTCTGCGGCGGGGCCGAGGCGGCGCTGACCCCCCTGGCGGTGGGCGGCTTCACCTCCATGAAGGCCCTGTCCCAGAGCACGGACCCCAGCCGGGCCTCCATCCCCTTCGACGCGGAGCGGAGCGGCTTCGTCATGGGGGAGGGGGCGGGCATCCTCCTGCTGGAGGAGCTGGACCATGCCCTGGCCCGGGGCGCGAAGATTTACGCGGAGGTGTCCGGCTACGGCGCGACCTGCGACGCCTATCACATGACCGCGCCCCGGCCCGACGGCAGCGGCGGGGCGGAGGCCATGGCCATGGCCCTCCGCGACGGCGGCGCGGCGGCGGAGGACGTGGACTATATCAATGCCCACGGCACCTCCACCCACCTGAACGACGCCGGGGAGACCGCCGCGATCAAGACCGTCTTCGGCGGCCACGCCTACCGTCTGGCGGTCAGCTCCACGAAGTCCATGACCGGCCATATGCTGGGCGCGGCGGGCGCGGTGGAGGCCATCTTCACCGCCCTGGCCCTGCGGGACGGCTATATCCCCGCGACGATCAACTACCAGGTCCCGGACCCGGAGTGCGACCTGGATGTGACGCCGGGCAGGGGCCGGGAGGCGGAGCTGCGCTGCGCCATGTCCAATTCCCTGGGCTTCGGCGGGCACAACGGCAGTCTGCTGTTCAAGAGATGGGAGGCGTGAGCATGGGGATGCAGTATGATTCCGATCAGATCGCGCAGATCCTGCCCCACCGCTATCCCTTCGCCCTGGTCGACAAGATCGTGGACGGCGAGCCGGGCCGGTGGGCGAAGGGCGTGAAGTGCGTCACGGTGAACGAGCCCTTTTTCCAGGGCCATTTCCCCCAGAAGCACGTCATGCCCGGGGTGCTCCTCATCGAGGCCCTGGCCCAGGTGGGGGGCGTGGCGGTGCTGGCCGTGCCGGAGGACCGGGGGAAGCTGGCCTTCCTGGGCCGGGTGAAGGACGCCCGCTTCAAGCGCCAGGTGGTCCCCGGCGACGTGGTGGAGCTGGAATGCCGCCTGACGAAGCGGAAGGGCCCCATCGGCGTGGGGGAATGCGTCGCCACGGTGGACGGCGAGACGGCCGTCACGGCGGAGCTGACCTTTGCCATCCGGTGAAGAGCGGGAGCCCCCGGTTGCCTTTTTCGGCGGGGCCGGTTATAATAGCCGTGGACGGCCGTCCTGCCCGGGCCTGGGGATAGGGCCCGGAGGCGTTTCGCGCCTGCGGCAGGATCGGAGCGGGATCGATACGGCGGGAGGGAGGAGCACCATGCTGGAGCAGGCATTCAACAGTGTGTACTCGAAGTTCAAGCTGCATTTTTATCAGGAGATCTTCCGGCGGTTCCAGGACCGGGAGGCCAGCCTGACCACGGTGGAGACCTTCTGCATGGAGTCCATCCAGGCGCTGGGGAGCCCCACGGTGAACGAGTTCGCCGGTTTCATGCGCATCTCCCCGCCCAACGCGGCCTATAAGGTCAACAGCCTGGTGAAGAAGGGCTATGTCCGCAAGGTCCAGTCGCCCAGCGACCGGCGGGAATACCACCTGGTGCCCACCCAGAAATACATCGACTACTATAACATCTCCAGCGATTACATCGATATGGTGATGGACCGGGTCAAGGCCCGTTTCACTCCGGAGGAGTGCAGGCAGCTGGAGGCGATGCTGCAGATCGTCAGCCGGGAGCTGATGCCGGAGGTGGGCCTCCCGCCGGAGGCGGAGTGATCCCTGCCCCGGCGGACCGGCAAAAACGGCGGAGGGCCGGCGGGGAGGGAGGGCCTCCTGCACCGTCCAGGTCATGAGCTCTCAGGAGGTTTGTGACCTTCTGGAAATTTGCCCGGTCTGCCGGGACGGCTGTTCCGGCAGGCTGAAAAACAGGCGGCAGGTCGAAGACCTGCCGCCTGTTCTCGAAGAAAAGGAGGAGCGGTCACTTGCGGTTCTCCTTCTGGTTGCGCTGCTCCTTCTGGTTGTTCTGCTGATCCTGCTCGCGCTGGTTCTGCTTCTGGTCACGGTTCTCCATGAGAACACCTCCTTTCGACTCTGGCAGATGCCTTCCGGCGGCCGGGGGCGGTCTCCCGGTACCCGGCCGGCTGGAAGGCGTCCTCCAGTGAGTACAGGACTATTCTTGCCAAAGGCTGTGAGATCTATTCAAAAAAGCGAAAGATATTCGTTGACAAAGGGACCGGGGGCTGATATACTAAGGCTTACAAAACGAAGAAGGCTGATCGCATCCGCCTCACCTCCAGCGCAGAGCGAAGAGGTCAAGAACGAGAACCACGAGCTGCCTGCCAAAGGCGGCCCGTTGCTGCGCGGATGCTTCAGGGCGTCCGCGTTTTGTGATTTTAAGGATGGAGGTGCTTTGACCATTAGTAAGCAAGTGCATGAACTGAATGAGAGCATCGGCGACAAGGAGATCCGGCTGATCGGTCCCGCGGGCGAGCAGCTGGGCATCATGGCCCCTGTGCAGGCGCTGAAGATCGCCGAAGAACAGAATCTGGACTTGGTCAAGATCTCGCCCCAGGCCACCCCGCCGGTGTGCAAGCTGATGAACTATGGGAAGTTCCGGTTCGAGCAGAGCAAGCGGGAGAAAGAGGCTAGGAAGAACCAGCACGTGGTGGAGATCAAGGAGATCCGGATGTCCCCGGGCATCGACATCGGGGACTTCAACACGAAGCTCCGGAATGCCCAGAAGTTCATCGCCGACGGCAATCGGGTCAAGGTCTCTGTTCGTTTCCGCGGCCGCGAGATGGCGCACACCGATATCGGGCGGGATCTTTTGACCCGCTTCGCCGAGCAGTGCGCCGAGATTGCCAATCTGGACCGGCCTGCCAAGCTGGAGGGACGGATGATGTCCATCTTCCTCTCTCCCAAGGCCGGTAAATGACGGGCGGAGGGCCCGCCCGGACCAAAGATGTTCAACATTACGGAAGGAGTCGATCGTTATGCCGAAACTGAAGACCCACAGCGGCGCCAAGAAGAGGTTCAACCTCACCAAGACCGGGAAGGTCAAGCGCGCCAAAGCCTTTAAAAGTCACATCCTGACCAAGAAGGACACCAAGCGGACCCGCCGCCTGCGCACCGGCGGCTATGCCGACGCCACCAACGTGGACGCCATCCGCAAGATGATCCCGTACAAGTGAGTTAGAAAAGGAGGCTTTTTAGAATGGCTAGAGTCAAGGGCGCGATGATGACGCGCAAGAGAAGGAATAAGGTCCTGAAGCTGGCGAAGGGCTATTGGGGCTCCAAGTCCAAGCACTTCCGCGTGGCCAACCAGGCCGTCATGAAGTCCCTGAGCTATGCTTACACCGGCCGCAGGCTGAAGAAGCGCGATTTCCGCTCCCTGTGGATCACCCGCATCTCCGCCGCCTGCAAGCTCAACGGGATGAACTATTCCACCTTCATGCACGGGCTGAAGACCGCCGGCGTGGAGATCAACCGCAAGATGCTGGCCGAGCTGGCCGTCAGCGACGCCGCCGCCTTCACCCAGCTCACCGAGATCGCCAAGAAGGCGTGACGGTCCTTCGAGAGGAGATGGAAAGGACTTCGGAAGCGTTCCCGAAGTCCTTTCGGCGTGTCGAGGAAGGAGAGGGGACTTCCTCGACGGGAAGGAAGAGAGCTACGAGAGGGACCCAGGA
>NZ_CAJUBK010000030.1 GCF_910584465.1 uncultured Oscillibacter sp. | reverse complement strand
TCTCCCGCAGCTTCTTGGCCTGGGCCTTGGAGGGGGACGACTGCTGCCCCTCAATGGACACGGCGATATACTTTTGGTGTTCCTCCCTGATACGGGAAATCTCCACGGCGGGGGTAAAGGACAGCTTGCCGCCGTCCATGAACTGTTTCAGCTCCGGCACAAGGTCATTCAGATAAATGTACCGCTGCACCGTCTTTCCGCTCATGCCGTTGCGCTCGCCCACCTTGTCCAGAGACAGCTTGCCCAGGTCCGCGCCGTCGCCCCGCGTCCCCTGGTGCTTGATGGCCTCATACTGCTGCTTCAAGGCCGCCGCCTTTTCGCTGGGCAAAATCGTTTCCCGGTGGCGCAGGTTGTCGTCCGTCATAGCAAGGACGGCTTCATCGTCCGTCATGTTGCGGACGATACAGGGCATATTTTTGTACCCCGCCAGCTCGCTTGCCCGCTGCCGCCGGTGGCCCGCTATGATCTCATAGCCCCCGCCCTCACGGGGACGCACCAGGGCGGGCTGGTGGACGCCGCCTGCCTGCACAGACGACACCAGCCCTTTCATTTCATTGTCGTCCCGGACGCCGAACGGGTGATTCTGGAACGGGTGGAGCTGGTCGAGGTCCAGATAGACGATCTCCTCTTTTTCAGCGCGGGAGGCGTCCTTGGGCTGGGGCGGCGGTTCCGGCGCGGGCGCAGGCGGTGGCGGGGCCTCCTCTTTGGCCGGGCCGGACTTCCCGGCGGCCTTGCCCTGTTTGGGGGCCTTGGCCACCTTGCCAGCACCGCCCCCGCCGGGGGTCTGTTTCTCCGCCTTGGGCGGACGGCCCATGCGCTTGGGCTTCCCACCCTGGGCCGGGGCCTCCTTGTTCTTGGGACGGCGGCCACGGCGGGGCTTCTGCTCCGGCTGCTTCTGGGGCTTCTCCCACTCCTGCCCGCCCTCCGGGGCCGGGGTTTTAGCAGGAATACCGTCCTCGTGCGCTGTCTGGTGAGACATGATCTTATCAATCAAATCCCCGGAAATGTCGATTACATTTCCGGTAGTACGTCCCAGCACAGGGGCATCAGCATCCAGTTTGATTTGCTCCTGTATTCCAGCGTCTGGAATTTGGGACTGTTCCTCGTTTAGAGAGAGCTGGGTTTTATCCTCTGCCACTTGCTAACCTCCTTTTCATACCGCTTGTCATTGTATATGAAAACACCACCCATAGTCTCCATAGGGCGGTGTTCCATGTAATGTGATAGATTTTATTGTCATATTGTAAGGATTTTTGCGGTTTAGTGCGCTTTCCTATTAAAAACGTCCCGGTGGGGCCGGTGGGGCCCTGCATGGGAGAGGCCGTCAGCGCCCCCTGCATCTTCGCTTTCAAGAAGAGCTGGTTCTGGACGGCGGTCTCCAGCATGCTGCGGACGCTCTCGTTGGCGGACAGCACGTCGCTGACCGTGGCGGGAGGACCGCTGAGGCCGGGCAGGGTACCGAGGATATATTGCAGCTTCTCGCCCTCGGCGTTGAGGATATGGCTCAGTCCGAGCTCCTCCATGGCGATGGAGGAGAGGATCTGATTGACCGCGGCTTCCCGCTCGATGGGCGGGTCGGCCACGGGGAAACTAGGCAGAGACATAAGAGAGGATCTCCTTTCAGATGTCAGATGAGAGACGCGCGCCCAAGGCGCGCCGGCACGGCGCGGCGGAAGAGGAGCCCTCCGCGGGGCCGCGCCCTGGATAGTGTATGTGTCCGCCGGCCGGAGAGTTCCTGCTGGAACAGAGCCGCCCCGGCCGTCATAGAGTAGAACAGCGGCATGGTCACCTTGCCGCGCATCCTCGTTCCGGCACTGCCCGGAACGCATCATGGAGTCTTGAATATGTCGATGCCTTCCTTTCCGCCCAACGGGGCGGATATGACACGAGAGGAAGCTCTGACCATGATCATCGCGTCCATCGCCATGGAGGAGCTTGCCCTGAGCCATATCCTCAACGCCGAGGGCGAGAAGCTGCAATATATCTTAGGGACCTTGCCGGGCACGCGCCCCTGCGCCTGTCCGCAGGACGTGCTGGCCGTCAACAAAAGCGTGACCGCCCTTGTCGAGGCGGTCACCCAGGAGCAGATGCTGCTGAAAAACAAATTGAGCCAGGTGCTGGAGTCCTGCCCGCTCCCCCCGGCGGCGCCTCCGCCCTGCCGGCCGGAGCCCCGCCCCCCGGAGCCCTGTCCTCCGCCGCCCTGTCCCGGTACGCCCCCATGCCCCCCGCCGTGTCCGTCCCCCTGTCCCCCGCCCCGTCCGGCCCTCCATAGGGCGCCGGCCTGTGGAGGCAGCACCCTCCAGCTGGCAGTCCGGCGGGAGGGGTCGGTGTGGGATCCGGGCAGCCGCCTGACTTGGAGGAAGCGGAGCCGGTCGGGGAAAGCCATCCGCTGGGAGGAGTGCGGCCCCTCCGAGATCTATCTGAGCCCAGGGAAAACTTACGCGGTCCAGTGCACACTGAACGTCCGCTCCGCGGCTCCGGCAGGAGGGTCAGGGACGATCCTCCTCAAGCAGTCGCCCTGCGGGATGTTCACAGACGCGCTGCCGCTGTGTTTCTCGATGGGAGATCTGACCCACGGCCCCCGGACCCTGCATATGGCCTCCTTGCTGCATCCCTGTTCGGACCGGGGATGCGAGGCATGCCTGTCCCTGGTGCTGGATGCCAAAAGCGCCCTATGCGTGGAGGGCGCCGTGATGGACGTTGCAGAGCTGCCATGAGCGGGCCTGCCGGTGACCGGCGGGGCCCAAAGGAGGTGTTTACACTGTGGATACTAAACAAGGACCGGCGATAAAAGAGCAGCTGGCAGACCCGGGCAACTATGGCGGGGAGCGGACCGCAGACCAGATCCGGTATCTGGTGATCCACTATACCGGGAACGACGGGGATACCGCGGCGAACAACGCGGCCTACTATCAAAGGACCGTGGTGCAGGCCAGCGCCCACTACTTCGTGGACGACACTGCCATCTATCGCTCTGTGCCGGATCTCTGCGTGGCCTGGGCCGTAGGCGGGGAAAAATACGCCGACGTCGAAGAGACCGGCGGCGGGACCATGTACCACATCGTCAGCAACTCGAACTCCGTCAGCGTGGAGCTTTGCGACACGGTGCAGGACGGGACCTACCAGGCCACGGAGGCCACGCTGGAAAATGCGTTCGCCTTGTGCCGGGAGCTGATGGCGAAGTATCATATCCCGCTCGGGAACGTTTACCGGCACTTCGACGTGACCGGGAAGCACTGCCCGGCCTACTTCATGGATCCGGAGAAGTGGGCGGAGTTCAAGAGGAGACTGGAGGTGTGGGAGGCCATGGACAACGACCCGAGCCCCGCCCATAAGGAGGGCGTGGAGTGGGCCCTGGAGGA
The DNA here is from genome assembly GCF_910584465.1 of uncultured Oscillibacter sp. Classification (GTDB taxonomy): domain Bacteria; phylum Bacillota; class Clostridia; order Oscillospirales; family Oscillospiraceae; genus Oscillibacter. The sequence goes on along the minus strand of NZ_CAJUBK010000030.1, from coordinate 26,089 downwards.
GGGGATCCTCTTCGGGGACGAGGATGGGGATCTGATGCTCCACCAGGGGCTGACACGGGAGCAGTTCTGCACCATGCTGAAGCGCTGGAGCGACCGGATGGAGCAGAGCGCACCCGCAGCGCCTTAAAAAGCCGGGGCGGCCCGCCGGTATGGAAGATCCATGCCTGCCGTCCCCGGAGCGCCGGATGGACCTGGGGCGGCGAAGCAGGCGAACGCATCCATCGGGGACATCCGTCAAGAACGGGCTCCCGCCGGTAAGACCGGCGGGAGCCCTTGGCTCGTCGATCGGGCGGCTCCGCCGCGGGCCTCGTCCGCCTCCTGACCGAAGGCCGTGTCCCGCGGTCCCCGCGCCGCCCACCTTAGGAGGGTGCTCCCGGCCGCGCCGGCCAGATGCGTCCCGCGGGGGATGGCGGAGCTCACAGACGTCTCAGACACAGGACCTTGGTGAGATCCTGTGTCTGAGATGTGGATCTGGATCGGTCTTCGGGACCGGATCTCACGCCCTCCGATGGGCTCCACCGGCATTCGCGGAAGATCCGGCCGTCTCGACGGATGCCGCGCGGACCGGAGGCGCTCCCCGGCAAAGGATGAAAAAACGGTCCCGGTTCACGCCTTCTCGCCCGCAGCCTTCCTGGCTCCCTCCGCATCCACTTTGCCCTCGGTGATGATGTAGGACACCACGGAAGCCACCGATACCACAGCGCCCGCTACGGAGCTGATCGTACCCTCGTCCAGTCCGAACACCATGGCCAGGCCCGTGACGATGCCCGCCGCCGCGGCCCAAAGCTTCCGGGAACTCAGCTTTCGTTTCCAGTCGATCTGATTCATAACGTACCATCCCTCATATCGTAAGATCGGCAGATACTTCGAAGCAAGCCGGCCCCGTATGCCCCGCCTTGGCCGGCAGACACGCAAGAGCCTGCGGAGCGGCCTCCGCGAAGCGGCAGGGCCCCCCTCGCCGTTCAGCCCTCTTCGTCATGCGCGGCCTGATTGAGGTGCTCTTCTATCCTGTCCATGGCTTCCGTGACCGGGCCGTTGCAGCCCTGCTCCTTCAAGCCCTTCAGACAGGCCAGCAGTCCATAGCAGATCAGGGTCTGCTCCTTGCGGATCGACTTCAGCTCCTCCGCCTGTCTCCTGCTCCGCTGGACGAATTTGAAGCACCAAAGGACCACACCGCCTATCACGCCCAGCGCGGACAGGAGTTCTGCCAGCATCACGACGGCATCCGTACCAATGGTCATCTCCATGCTCAGTCCTCCTCTCTAACGCCGCATCGGACGCCGCTCCTTGACGGGACGGCGATCCATCCGCACGTTCAAGCGGCGGCCGGGGCCGGAGCGTCCCGGCAAGATCTCGATCGCCGCCGTCCTATCCTATGACGGGAAGGGCGATCTGGTCCCAGCCGGGACCTGCCGGGCGGCAGATGCGCCGGCAGCCCCTCTCGATCCCTGAAGGCTCCTCTAATGACGGTCCCCGCGCTCCATCCCCCTCAAATGAGGTCCCGGACCGCTCTTGCGATGTCGCCCACGGTCTCCATCGAGACGATCTGCTCTACATCGAATTGGATGCCGAACTCATCTTCCAGCAGCGAAAGCAGGTTGATATGCTGCAGCGAGTCCCACCCCTCCACTTCGTCGGGGGTCGTCCCCTCGTCCACCGTCAGGTCCTTACCGGGGAAAACGATCTTGAAGACCTTATCGATCCGTTCCATGACACTGTCCATGCCGCTCAGCGCTCCTTCCATACCACTTCGATCTGATGCTTGCTGCATGCTCTCTTCAATCCTGCCAGATCCGAGCACTCGAAGGCGGCAGGAGCCGTCCCTCCCCCCTGCCCGATCTCATGGAAGCCCCTTTCCAATCGGTGGAGACTCGGACGTATCCGTATTCCATCTCGCTCCTCCCTTTCCTGACAGCTTTATTTTTGAGGAGCCATGGGTCCCTCGCAATTTGAAATTATAGCAGAGGATGCAAAAGCGGCTGTCCCCTTGAAACGGGACAGCCGCTTTGTGGTATATCCGATCCCCCGTCCGGCCGGGAGCACAGACCGCCTCCCTGCATCCGGGCCGTCGCCCCCTCCCGTGCCGCCGACAGGGGCGCGACCCGGCGCCGACAAGGAGGCCGGGACAGGGAGGCCCCCGCCTTTCGAGGGGAGGCTCGAAAAGCGGGGGCCATGCGGACGGTCACTCGCAGGCTTGCGGGAAGTGGAGCCGGAAGAGCCGCTTACCGGCATCGGTCTTGAAAATGGAGCGGTAGACCGACCGCTGAACGTCTGCCGGTTCGCCCTTCTCGTAAAGGTTCACCAAAAAATCCGCCTCCACCAAGATCTGATGGTCCAGCTCTTGGATATCGCTGTAAGTATGGTGATGCGCGATCAGCCAGCAGGCCCTGTCGATGACGTCCCGGGGCAGGCCCAGCTCCGTCAGCAGCCGGTCCGCCTCCGCAGGTCCCAGCTCCTCCTGGTATTTGCCGATGGAAGAGCCATAGACCTCCTCCGCTTTGCGGATGCCTATGTCGTGGACCGCGGCCGTGTGCTCCAGGATCAGCATCGTGCGGGGGTCCAGCCCTTCGGCCTGGCCGATCAGCCTGGCGAACAGATAGACCTTGAGCAGATGCTGGATGCGCTTTGGAGCGCCGGCGTCGTACTCGATGATCGCGTTCAGCGTTTTTTCGATCGGGTATCCCATAAAGACCTCCTCTTCTCGATACCATTCAGAATGCCATTCAGATCGTCCCGCTCCGGGACGCGCGGGGACGGCCGTCCTCAGCCGCGGAGCTGCGGCTGAGGGGGATCGCTCTTCTCGCTCCCCCAGCCGATGTCATACCGGATCAGCTGCAGATGGCGGGTCATGGCCTGATACGCAGAGCCGCCGTCCTGCGCCAGGATGGCCTTCGCGATGTCCAGGTGCTCGATCGAGAGCGTCTGCCAATGCTGCTGATGGTCGCCGCCCCTTTCGTACCTGCGATGCTGGAACGCCTCGAAGGAGTAGGTGATGATCGCGAACAGCATGCTCAGGAACGGGTTCTTGCTGGCTTCGGCGATGCTCTGGTGGAAATCATGGTCCATCGCGATGATGTCCCTGAACTCGCTCTGCGTACCGGAGTAAGAATTCGCGGCGACGCAGTAGGATGTGGAGATCTCCCAGATGTGCTTCCTTTGTTCCGGCGTTGCGAAGACAGCGGCCTTGCGGGCGATCTCCGGCTCCAGCAAAAAGCGGACATCCATCGTCTGCTCGAGGGAGACGTCCTCCAAGATAGCATAGTCGTAGAGCATATGCCCCAGGATATCCGTATTATACTCGTTCGTCACATACCGTCCGCCGCCCTGGCGGGCCTCCAAAAGCCCCACGGTGCTCAATACGCAAAGCGCCTCCCGGATCGGGACCCGGCTGACGCCCAGGAGCTCCGAGAATTCATGCTCCGTCATGATGCGGTCGCCTTTTTTTATGTTCCCCGACTGGATCTGATCCAAAATGTATTCCACGATCATTTGGCTCGTACTTTTCTTGCTGAAAGAATTGGGATCCATGCTCCGCCCCCTTTCGCGATCCTTCCGCCGTTTTCAATAATATACCACGGAACAGGGAGCAAATCAAGCCTGAGACCGTTTTTTTCGGCGATCCCAGTCATATTCCACCCTCTTTCAAAATTTATATTACAAATCGCAAAAAAGTGATTGCTTTTCTTCAAAATATCCGATAAAATGAGTCTGCGGCCCAGATATCATCCTCACGCGGCAGGGTCGGACGCTATTTCAGACAGGAGGTATGCAAATTGACCCCATCCCTGAGCGCAGAGATCTTGAAGGACCTCCCCCCGGTAAACGGGGCCCAGATCGAGGAGGGACTGTCCCGGGAGATCCGCTCCAGCGCCGTGAAGTTCGTCGTCCTGGACGACGATCCCACCGGCGTCCAGACCGTCCACGACGTCTCCGTCTATACGGACTGGTCGATCGAGAGCCTGAAGCAGGGCTTGCTCGAGCCTCGGAAACTCTTCTATGTCCTCACCAACAGCCGCGGCATGACCGCGGCGGAGAGCGAGGAGGCGCACCGCCAGATCGCAAGGGATCTGGCGGCCGCCGCCCGGGAGACCGGGACCCAATATGCGGTCATAAGCCGGAGCGACTCCACGCTCCGAGGGCACTACCCCCTGGAAACGGAAGTGCTGCGCCAGGAGCTGGAAGCCGCCGGAGGACCGATCGACGGAGAGATCCTATGCTTTTTCTTCAAAGAGGGCGGCCGCTTCACCATCGGCGACGTCCACTATGTGAAGGAGGGGGACAAGCTGATCCCCGCCGCCGATACCGAATTCGCCCGGGACAAGACCTTCGGGTTCCGCCATTCCTCCCTGCCGGAGTACATCGAGGAGAAGACCGCCGGGAGATACCCGGCGGAGCAGGTGGCCTGCATCCCCCTGGGGATGCTCCGGGCGCAGGACTATGAGGGCATCGTCCAAATACTTATGCAGGTCCACGATTTCGGGAAGATCTGCGTCAATGCGGCGGACGACTGCGACCTGCAGGTCTTCGCCACCGCGTTGTACCGGGCCATGGCGAGGGGGAAGCGGTTCTTGTTCCGGACGGCCGCCAGCTTCGTGAAAGCCGTGGGCGGCATCCCCGACATCCCCCTGCTCGCCCGGAGCGACATGATCCGCGGCAGGCCCCCTGTGGGCGGCCTGGTCGTGGCCGGGAGCCACACGGCCAAGACCACCGCCCAATTGGAGGACCTGTTCGGGCTCGCGTATGTGGAGCGGATCGAGTTCGACAGCGATCTCGTGCTGGCGGGCGACGGGCCTTTCTATGCGGAAGTGGACCGCTGCGTCGCCGCAGAGGAGGCCGCGATCCGGGCCGGCAAGGTGGCCGTCTGCTATACGCGCCGCAGGCTGCTGACGGTGGAGGACGACACGAAGGAGAGCGCGCTGCTGCGCAGCGTGAAGATCAGCGAAGGCGTGCAGTGCCTGGTGGGCCGCCTCGGAGTGGCCCCGGCCTTCATCGTCGCGAAGGGGGGGATCACCTCCAGCACCATCGGGACATGCGCCCTGGGCGTGAAGAAGGCGCATGTCCTCGGGCAGATCCGTCCCGGCATCCCGGTCTGGCGGACGGACGGCCAAAGCAAGTTCCCGATGATCCCCTATGTGATCTTCCCCGGGAACGTAGGGGACGCATCGGATCTGCGGAAAACGGTGGAGATCTTGATGCAGTGAGACCTCGATACCATGGAACGAGCCCTCCGGCTGTGCCCTGCCGGAGGGCTCGTCAGCCTGTCGAAAACGTCTTTTCGACAGGCTGCGCAAGTTGTCAGGACTTTCAAAAAAGTCCTGACAACTTATTCATTGAAAACGAAAGGGACCCTTCCTGGGTCCCTCTCGTAACTCTCCCCCTTCCCGGCGATGAAGTCTACCTTACTTTTTCGACGCTCTGACGAGCCCTCCGGCCGTGCCCTGCCGGAGGGCTCGTCCCCTATCCGGCGGCCATGCCGGCCCGGCCGCTCCCCCCGCTCCCCCCGCCAGAATCATCATACAAATTTAAAAGTTAATTTTTTATCAACAAACTTTTTTAAATATTTTCGTACAAACATACAGATTTCGTTAAGACTATGATTTTGATATTGACTTTTTCTGAAAATGTATTACATTTTATTTGTAAGACAAATTTCGACATCCCATTTTGTTCCCGCAAAGGAGGCGAGCCGGCGAAACGGAGAGACCGGGCTTTTTTTGAAAGGCCGCTTAAGCAAACTTGAGATAGGGTGAGGTATGGAAATGAAGCGATTGAAAAACTTTTTGGACAATTTCGAGGGATACGTGTGTGTCGTCATGCTGATCGCGATGTCGATCATCGTCTTCATGCAGGTCATCTGCAGGTTCATCCTGAAGTCCTCCCTTCCCTGGTCGGAGGAGGCCAGCCGCTACCTGCTGGTCTGGGTGTCCTTCCTCGGCGGGGCATACGGCGTCCGGAAAGGGGCCCATCTGGGGGTGGAGGCGGTGCTCCTGCTGCTGCCCAAGAAGCTGCGGGGCGTCGTGGAGCTCCTCAGTATGGTGCTTGGGGTCGTCCTCTGCAGCGTCATTTTGAAATACGGCGTCGACATCGTGATCACGCAGATGAACCGGATGCAGTATTCCCCCGCCATGCGGATCCCCATGGGATACATCTATCTGGCGATCCCTGTGGGTATGGTGCTCTTCATCATCCGCTATATCCAAAACATCATCGACAAGGCCAGATCCCTTTTCCGCGGGGAGACCGATGACTTCACGTTAAAGGAGGAAGTTGAATAATGGGCATGTTCCTACTGTCTACGTTTCTCATCACGGCCATCATCGGCGCCCCCATCTGGGTCGTCCTGGCGTCTTCCAGCTTCGTGGCCCTGCAGTTCGCCAGCAGCACGCCGCTGCTCGTCGTCGTGCAGCGCATGTTCACCTCCACGGATTCCTTCCCCCTGCTGGCGATCCCCCTGTTCATGATCTCCGGCAACCTGATGGAAGGCGGAGGCATCTCCAGGCGGCTGATCAACTTCTGCGACTCCCTGCTGGGCAGCCTCACCGGCGGATTGGGCATGGTGGCGATCCTGACCTGCATGTTCTTCGCCGCGATCTCCGGGTCCGGTCCCGCCACCGTCGCGGCCATCGGCGGCATCATGATCCCCGCCATGGAAAAGGCGGGCTATGACAAGGCGTTCGCCGCGGCCCTGATGAGCGTCGCGGGGGCCATCGGCGTGATCATCCCGCCCTCCATCCCCATGGTCAACTTCGGCGTAGCGGGCTCCGTGTCGATCTCGACCCTGTTCGCAGCGGGCTTCCTGCCCGGCATCCTGATCGGCGGTTCCCTGATGCTGGTGTGCTACTTCTCCGCCAAAAAGCACGGCTACGGCATGGAGAACAAGACGCGCTTCTCTCTGCGCAACGTCATCAAAAGCTTCATCGAGGCGTTCTGGGCCCTGTTGATGCCCGTCATCATCTTGGGCGGCATCTACGGCGGCATCTTCACGCCCACGGAAGCGGCCGGCATCTCCGTGATCTACGGGTTCGTCATCGGCGTCTTCGTTTACAAGGAGATGAAGCTGAAGGACCTGGTCCCCATGCTGATGAACGCGGCCAAAAGCACCGCCATGGTCATGATGATCATCGCCTCTGCCGCCGGGTTCGGATGGATCTTGACCTCCGAGCGGATCCCCGACGCCATCGCCGCCGCCATGATGAGCATCAGCAGCAATAAGATCGTCATCCTGCTGCTGATCAACCTGCTGCTTTTGTTCGTGGGCTGCATCATGGAGACCACCGCGTCCATCATCATCCTGACCCCCATCTTCCTGCCCATCGTGATGCAGATGGGAGTCGATCCGATCCATTTCGGCATCATCATGGTGGTGAACCTGGCGATCGGCATGTCCACGCCGCCCCTGGGCGTCAATCTCTTCGTCTCCTGCGGCATCGCCAAGATCTCCATCGAGGAGAACTCGAAGCAGCTGGTCAAATTCCTGGCGGCGAACGTCGTCTCTTTGCTGCTCATCACGTTCTTCGAGCCCATCTCCCTCATCATCCCGAAGCTGATGGGCATCGCCTAGCGCGGTGCGGTCCCATGTCCCCCGGTATCCCCGGCACAGGTGTGCCTGAAATATAAGGAGGTAAACTATGAAAAGAAGGATCTCTCTATTGCTGACCCTGATCTTGGCCATCGGGATGCTGTCGGGCTGCGGCGGCAAGCAGCCGGACTCCTCGGCGGCCCCTTCCGGCGGCGCGGACGCCGGCGCGGCTTCCGGCGACACGGCCTCCGGCTCCTCCGGCTCCGGCGGCGCGGAGTATGTGATCCGCGGCGCGACGTCCAACGTGGAATCCCATCCCCACTACCTGGGCCTGGTGAAGTTCTCCGAGCTGCTCGACGAGAAGAGCGGCGGGCGCATCAAGCTGGAGACCTTCCACAGCGGCACGCTGGGCAGCGAACGGGACATCGTCGAGGGCATGCAGCTCAACACCATCGAGGTGGGCGCCATCACCTCCGGCCCCCTGTCCGGCTTCACCGATTCCTTCCTGGTCTTCGACCTGCCGTTCCTGTTCGAGAACGTCACCATCGCCCGGAAGGTCTGTGACAGCGAGGTCGGCCAGGAGATGCTGGCCTCCGTGGAGCCCTCCGGCCTGAAGGGCCTGGGCTTCTTTGAAAACGGCATGCGCAGTGTGACCAACAACCTGGGCCCCATCGAAACGCCCGCGGACTGCAAGGGCATGAAGATCCGCACGATGGAGAACCCCATGCACATGGCCACCTTCTCCGTCATGGGCGCGGACCCCACTCCCATGGCTTTCGGCGAGCTTTACACGGCCCTCCAGCAGGGGGCGATGGACGCGCAGGAAAACCCCTACACCGTCATCTACTCCAGCAAGTTCTATGAGGTCCAGAAGTACCTCTCCATCACGGAGCACCTGTATTCCCCCACCGCGCTGCTGATGAGCCTGGACTTCTATAACTCCCTGCCCGCCGATCTCCAGGAGGTCGTGATGGAGGCCGCCGCGGAGGCCAGCGTCTATCAGCGCCAGTGCTGCGACGAGCAGGAGGCGATGCTGCTGGAGGAGCTGGAAAAGGAGGGCATGATCATCAATAAGCCGGACAAGGCCCCCTTCATCGAGGCCACCGCCAGCTTGTATGACACCTATGTGGGCGATAAGGCCGGCCTGGTCTCTCCCGATCAGCTGGCCAAGGTCCGCGAGATCATCGCGGAAGGCTGACTATCCGGCGGTCCTGCCGCCGCAGGTCCGCTCATGTCTGCCAATCGACAGATCGAAGCTGTGGCCATGCCGTTCGGCATGGCCACAGCTCGACCCGGCAGCAGCCGTACAAACTACCGATGAAAGGTTGAGGAGTAGGTTATGAACGAAAAAAAAGTCGTCATGGCGGGCGCGGGCGTGATGGGCGCGTCCCTGGCTCAGGTGTATGCCCTGGCCGAGTATGAGACATGGGTCTACGACATCTATGAGGCCGGCATCGAGAAGGGGAAGCACCTCATCTCCGTGAACCAGGAGATGATGGTCAAAGAGGGCCTCATCACCGCCGAAGAGTCCAAGGCCGCGCTGGACCGCATGGTCTTCACCATGGACAAGGGCTGCTTCCGGGACTGCAGCCTGGTGGTGGAGTCCACCGTGGAGCGCATGGACATCAAGCAGGGCTTCTTCCGCGAGATCTCCGAGCTCGTCCCCAAGGAGGCGCTGCTTGCCACCAACACCTCCGGCCTCCACATCACCGAGATCGCCAAAGCCTGCAAACATCCCGAGCGCTTCATGGGCCAGCACTGGCTGAACCCGCCCCACCTGCTGCCCCTGTGCGAGATCATCGCCGGGGAGGAGACCAGCCAGGAGAACCTGCAAAAGATGCGGACGCTGGTCACGGGCCTTGGCAAGCAGCCGGTCATCGTCAAGGACATCAACGGCTTCATCATCAACCGCATCCAGTTCGCCGTCCTCCGGGAGGCCCTGCACATCGTGGATATGGGCGCGGCCACGATCGAAGACGTGGACACCGTGCTCAAGGCGGGCATGGGCCTGCGGTACGCCGCCCTGGGCCCCTTCGGCGTGGCGGACTTCGGCGGCCTGGACACCTTCGACCACATCAACCGCTATCTGAACGCGGAGCTCTGCGACTCCAAAGCGGGCAGCGAGCGCCTCCACAAGATGGTGGAGGAGGGCAGGCTGGGCCTGAAGACCGGCGCGGGCTTCTACGACTACTCCGGCGACAAGGCCGACGAGGCCATCCGGGAGCGGGACCGCATGTACATCGAGCTGGCCAAGGTCCTGTATTTCAAGGACAAGGGATGAGGAGGATCTGAGATGAGAAGCGACCTGATGAAAAGCGGCGTAGACCGCATCCCCCACCGGGCCCTGTTCCGGGCCCTGGGACTGACGGACGAGGAGCTGTCCCGGCCCATCATCGGCGTGGTCTGCGCCAAGAACGAGATCGTCCCCGGGCACATGCACCTGGACAAGATCTCCGAGGCCGTGAAGGCCGGGATCCGCATGGCGGGCGGCACCCCCATCGAGTTCCCCGCCATCGGCGTGTGCGACGGCATCGCCATGAACCACGAGGGCATGTCCTTCTCCCTGCCCTCCCGGGAGCACATCGCCGACTCCGTGGAGATCATGGCCAACGCCCACCCCTTCGACGGGCTGGTCTTCATCCCCAACTGCGACAAGATCGTCCCCGGCATGATCATGGCGGCCCTGCGGGTGAACGTCCCTTCCATCTTCTGCTCCGGCGGGCCGATGATGCCCGGCCTGGCCAACGGCAAAAAGGTGGCCCTGACCGACGCCTTCGAGGCCCCCGGCGCCGTCCGCGCCGGCGCGCTGACGGAGGAGCAGGCCCAGGATATCGTGGAACACGCCTGCCCGGGCTGCGGCTCCTGCGCGGGCATGTTCACCGCCAATTCCATGAACTGCATGACGGAGATCCTGGGCCTGGGCCTCCCCGGGAACGGCACCATCCCCGCCGTGGAGAGCCAGCGCATCCTGCTTGCCAAGCATGCGGGCATGAAGATCTTGGACCTGATCGAAGAGGACGTCCGTCCCCGGGACATCGTAACGGACAAGGCGATCCGGAACGGCTTAGCCGCCGACATGGCCCTGGGCTGCTCCACCAACACCATGCTGCATCTGCCCGCCATCTGCCACGAGGCGGGGCTGGAGTTCGACCTGAAGGGGGTCAACGCCGTCAGCGACACGGTGCCCCACCTGGTGAAGCTGAACCCCGCCGGGCCCCACTGCCTGGTGGACCTGAACAACGCGGGGGGCCTCAGCGCCGTGATGAAGCGGCTGGACGGCCTGGGCCTCATCGACGCCTCCGCCCGGACGGTGGACGGCACCTGGGCGGACCGGATCGCCAAGGCAGAGATCGTGGACGAGGACGTGATCCGCACGAAAGGGACTGCCTACAGCCAGACCGGCGGGCTGGCCGTGCTCTACGGCAACCTGGCCCCTGACGGCGCGGTGGTGAAGAAGGGCGCGGTACTGCCGGAGATGCTGGTACACACCGGCCCCGCCAAGTGCTTCGACAGCGAGGAGGCCTGCTGCGAGGGGCTCTATGCCGGGCAGGTCCGGGCCGGTGACGTGGTGGTCATCCGCTACGAGGGCCCCAAGGGCGGTCCCGGTATGCGCGAGATGCTGAGCCCCACCGCCGCTCTGGCGGGCATGAAGCTGGACTCCGCCTGCGCCCTGGTGACGGACGGGCGGTTCTCCGGCGTGAGCCGGGGGGCCTCCATCGGCCACGTCTCCCCCGAGGCGGCGGCCGGCGGCCTGATGGCCTACATCCAGGACGGCGACCCGATCGCCATCGATATCCCGGCCCACAAGATCGAGCTGCTGGTCCCCGAGGCGGAGATCGCCGCCCGGAAGGCGAAGACCGTGCCCCAGCCGCCCAAGCAGGTCTCCGGCTATCTCAAGCGCTATCGGGCCATGGTCTCCTCCGCGAACCTGGGGGCGATCCTGGACTGCACCGGTCTTTGATCCCTGGGCCCAAGCTGTCCAGGCCGGCCGAATGACGCGGGAGCGGCATGACCGAAAACGAGAGGGGCCCTTCCCGGGTCCCTCTCGTAACGCTCTCCCTTCCCGCCGGGGAAGCCTCCTCTGCTTCTTCGGCACTCTGAGGCAGCCCAAAAAACGCCTTCACCAGAGCGGCCCCGGAGACTGCGCTCCTCCGCCGCCCGCTTCACTCCCCCATGACCTGGAACACGATGTCCCGGACCCGGTCGCGGGTGTCGCACTCCACCAGGGTCAGGTTCTGCCAGGGGCCCACCGTGATCCTCCCGTCCACGAAGGGCACCGTGATGAAGGGCGACAGCAGCGCCGCCTTGATGTGAGAGGAGCCGTTGTCGTCGTGCCACGTCTCGTGGTGCCGGTAGGGCACCACACGGCCCTCCTCGTCCAGATAGGGCGAGAACACGTCCAGCGCCGCCTTCAGGTCGTGCCCCACCATCCCCGGCTCGAATTCCAGGGTGGTCAGCCCCGCCACACCGCCGGTGGTGAAGCCCGTGACGGTCCCGGCGGAGATGCCGTGCTTCTCGCAGGCCGCCGCCACCGCGCGCTGGAAATCCTCCGTCACGTCGATCATGCCCATGTGGGCCTTGGTCCGGTAGGTCCTCTTCTCCGTATAAACTGCCATGTCCCGGCCTCCTTCGTCTGTTTCCCATATTGTAACACGGTCCGCGCTGTGATATAGTCAACACAGTTGAAAAGAAGCAAACCTTCTTTTCGACCGGCAAACCTTTGGTTTGCCAGGGCGCAAAGCGCCCATGTGTTTCCTATGAAGTCATGCACAGCAAGCCGCTCGTGCGGCTTGAGGCGCTGTTTTACAGCGCCTCTCTGAAAAGGATCCTTTGGATCCTTTTCAACTGTGCTGACGATACGATCCATCCGTCCCCATCATTTATGAAAAGGAGGTCCCTGCCGATGCGCATCGCTCTGATCCAAATGCCGGTGACGGCGGACAAACAGGAGGACATCCGGACCGCCTGCGCCCGGCTCCGGGAGGCCGCCGCCCGCGGGACGGACATCGCGGTCCTGCCGGAGATGTTCTGCTGTCCCTATGACAACGCCTGCTTCCGGGCCTACGGCGAGGCCGAGGGAGGCCCGGCCCAGACCGCCCTTTCCGCCCTGGCGGCGGAGCTGGGGATCTATATCGTGGGCGGCTCCGTCCCGGAGCTGGCGGGCGGGGAGGTCTACAACACCTCCTTCGTCTACGGGAGGCGGGGCGAGCATCTGGCCAAACACCGCAAGGCCCACCTCTTCGACATCGACGTGGAGGGCGGCCAGCGTTTCATGGAGTCGGACACGCTCTCCCCCGGGGACGCGGTCACCACCTTCGAGACGGAGTTCGGGACCATGGGCCTTTGCATCTGCTTCGACTTCCGGTTCGAGGAGCTGGCCCGGTGCATGTGCCTCCGGGGGGCCAGGTGCATCTTCGTCCCCGCCGCCTTCAACATGACCACCGGCCCCGCCCACTGGGAGCTGCTGTTCCGCCAGCGGGCGGTGGACGGCCAGTGCTTCACCGTGGGCGTCTCTCCCGCCCGGGACGAGGGTGCCTCCTATGTGGCCTACGGCCATTCCATCGCTGTGGACCCCTGGGGGACGGTGCTCTGCCAAGCCGGGGCGGAGGAGGCCGCACTGTACGCCGACCTGGACCTCGGGAAGATCTCAGCCGTGCGGTCCCAGCTCCCCATCCTCTCCGCCCGGCGGACGGACCTCTATGAGGTGCGGGAGCTATGAGCGGCCCGGTCTTCGCCGCCTTTTGCGAGATCGTGCGGCGCATCCCCGCCGGGAAGGTCGCCACCTACGGCCAGATCGCCCGCCTGGCGGGGATGCCCCGCTGCGCCCGGACGGTGGGCTATGCCATGGCGCTCTGCCGGGACCCCGGCGTCCCCTGCCACCGGGTGGTGGACCGTGCCGGGGGCACGAAGGCCGCCTTCGACACCTGCGCCCCCGGCACGCAGCGGGCCCTGCTGGAGGCGGAGGGCGTGGTCTTCCGGCCCGACGGCACGGTGGATCTGGAGATCTGTCTATGGAGCCCCGCCGAGGGGCCGGAGAGCGTGTGAAGGCCCTGCCTCCACACGCTCTGCTCATTCAGAGAGGTCCCTCGTCGCATAGGCGTTGAGCTCCATGCCCGCCGTGTGGCCCGCCAGGTACTCGTAATAGCCCTGGGCGGCGATCATGGCGCCGTTGTCCCCGCACAGGCGCAGGGGCGGCAGATACAGCGCGTATCCCGCTTCCCGGCAGGCGCGCTCCAGGTCCCCTCGGATGATGGAGTTCGCCGCCACGCCTCCGGCGGCCACGACGGTCTCCCGCCCCGCCAGCCGCGCCGCCTCCAGGCAGCGGGGGACCAGCGTGTCGCTGACGGCCTGGGAAAAGTCCCGGGCCAAAGCCGCCCGGTCCAGCGACTGGCCTGCCTGCTCCGCGTGGTGGGCCAGGTTCACCACCGCCGTCTTCAGGCCGGAGAAGCTCATGTCCAGCGGCGCGCCGTCCACATGGGCGTGGGGCAGCTGGTAGACGCCGCCCTCCGACTGCCGGGCCAGCTCGTCGATGGGCTTCCCGCCGGGGTAGCTGAGGCCCAGGACCCGCGCCGCCTTGTCGAAGCACTCCCCCGCCGCGTCGTCCCGCGTGCCGCCCAGGATCTTCATGTCCGTGTAGCCCGCCACATCGATCAGCAGCGTGTTGCCCCCGGAGATCGCCAGCGCCAGGAAGGGCGGCTCCAGCTCAGGGAAGGCCAGGTAGTTGGCGGCGATGTGCCCCCGGATGTGGTGGACGGGGATCAGGGGGACCCCCAGCCCCAGGGCAGCGGACTTGGCGAAGCTCAGCCCCACCAGCACCGCGCCGATGAGCCCCGGCGCGTAGGTCACCGCCACGGCGTCGATGTCCCCCCGGCCGCAGCCCGCGTCCGCCAGGGCCTTCTCCGTCAGGGCGGCGATGGCCTCCACATGCTTCCGGGAGGCGATCTCCGGCACCACGCCGCCGTAAAGGGCGTGGACCTCCACCTGGGAGGCGACGGCGTCGGACAGCACCCGCCGCCCGTCCTCCACCACCGAGACGGCCGTCTCGTCACAGGAGGATTCGAACCCCAATATCTTCATGCTCCCACTCCCCTCTCATCCGTCCTCGTCCCAAGGCGTCTGCGGGATGGGCCCCGCCTTGGGATCCCTGGGGATGCGGACGTACTGCGCATATTTCCCCGGCGGGAAGGTGCTTTGGTAGATGGCCCGGTGCTCCCGCATCAAGTCCGCGTCCGCCACCTCTCCTCCCGAGAGGTACAGCGTCTTATAATGGACGCCGAAGATGTCCGTGTCGTACCCGGCGGTCCGCAGGCCGTTCCTGGCATAGAAGCCCAGCCGCCGCTCCGCCAGCCCCGGATCCGGGGCGTGGAGGGGGGCCTCGCTCTCCCCGATGATCACCGTGCCCGGCTCCGCCCGCGAGAGCTCCGCCAGCATCCGCGCCCCCGCGCCGCCGTTCCGGCGCCCCTCCGCCACGCAGAGGTAGTCCAGCAGCGCCCAGCCGGGACGCCCCAGCCACAAAAAGCACTCCCCCAGGATCTCCTCCCCATCGAAGAGGCACCAGGTCCGGTAGCGGCCCGCCCGGACCATGGCCTGGATGTTCCTCAGGGGCTTGAGCTCCGCCGGAGGGAACGCGGACGCCAGGTCCCGCGCATAGGCCAGGGCCGTCTGCTCCAAAGAGGCCAGCCGCAGTCCCGTCATGTCTCCTCCTCCTCCCCGGCGAGGTCCAGCGTCATGATGACGGCGTCCTCCCTCGGGTGCTCGTAGTAGTTCTTCCGCCGCCCCGTGCCCCGGAAGCCCCGGCTGCCGTAAAGGGCGATGGCGGGATAGTTGGACGCCCGGACCTCCAGGGTCAGGAAGGCCAGGCGGTTCCCCTTGGCGAAGTCCAGGAAGACCTGGAGCAGCTCCTTCGCCACGCCCTGGCGGCGGCAGTCCGGCCGGACGGCCACGTTCAGGATATAGCCCTCGTCCAGCACCACCTGGAGCCCGGCGTAGCCCGCCACGGTCCCCTGATCGTCCAGGGCCACCAGGAAGGCCGCCAGGTCGTTCTCCAGCTCCTCCGCCAGCATGTCCCGGGACCAGGGGTCCGGGAAGCACACCCGTTCCAGCGCCGCGATCTCATCCAGGTGGTCCCCGTTCATCGGGACGATCCGGATCTTCCTCTCACTGTCCATAAAACGTGAAAACTCCTCTCGTATGTCCGGATGCGCGGGCGGCGTGCCCGCGCCCAGGCGGGCCCTCGCTCCTCCTCACGCTTCCTCCCGGCTGTACAGGACGACGCCCAGCAGGACCACCCCGCCGCCCAGGATCACCTGCGCCCCGGGCCTCTCGGCGAAGAGGAACAGCCCCCACACCGAGGCGAACACCGGCTCCAGCAGCTTCGCCGTGGCGATGAAGGCCGGGGACAGGAACTTCAGCCCCCAGCTGAACACGCTGTGGCCCAGCAGGGTGCAGGCCACCGCCATGCCCAGGGCCGTCAGCAGGTTCTCCGCGCCCCAGCCCGTCAGGGGCTGCCGTCCGGCCAGCGCGAAGACCAGCACCGTCCCGGCGGCCGAGGCGTACATCAGCCAGGTATACACGGTCGTGGACAGCTCCCGGCGGCAGACGGCGCCCAGCATGGTGTACACCGCCATGCACAGCGCCCCGGCCAGGGCCAGGAAGTCCCCCCGCAGGGCGTCCGCCCCGGCGGAGCCGTCCGCCAGGGCCACGGTCACGCTCCCGCCGAAGGCCAGCAGCACCGCCAGCCACGCCCGGCCGCTCAGCCTCCTGCGCAAGATCAGCACCGTGGCCAGGGCCACGAACAGCACCTCCGCGTCCACCAGCACCACCGCCGAGGCGATGGAGGTCCAGCGCAGGGCCTCGAAATAGCAGGCGAAATGACACCCCAAAAAGGCCCCGCTGAGGAGGCTCAGCCCCAGCTCCCTCCGCCGCAGGGCCCGGAACTCCTCCCGCCGCCGCCACGCCAGGGGCGTCAGCAGCGCTGCCGCGAAGGCCATCCGGTAGGTGGCCAGCACCAGGGACGGCGCGGTGGACCAGCGGACGAAGACGGCGGAGAGGGACACCCCCACCACGCCGAGGATCACGATCAGTCGTTCCATGAGACGGCCTCCCTTCGATGCTCCAGGCGGATGCCGATATGGCCCGCCCCCCAAACAGCGCCCCCGGAGGGGAGGGGCCGATGCCGCTCATCCCTTCGCATCCAGCCAGTCCTTCCCCCAGTGGGCCTGCGCCGTCAGGGGGACGCTGAGGTCCACCACGTGCTCCATCTCCTCCTCCAGCAGCGCCGCCACCGCCTCCGCCGACCCCTCGGGACACTCGACGATCAGCTCGTCGTGGACCTGGAGGACCAGACGGGCCTCGGGCCGCTCCGCCCGGAGGCGTTCCCAGACCTTCACCATGGCCAGCTTCATCACGTCCGCCGCCGTGCCCTGGATCGGCATGTTCAGCGCCACCCGCTCGCCGAAGGCCTGCAGGTTCTTATTGGAGCTGCTCAGCTCCGGCAGGCTGCGGCGGCGGTGGAACAGGGTCTCCACATAGCCGTCCTCCCGGGCCTTCCGGACCACCTCCCCCATATACCTCCGCACGCCGGGGAAGGTGGCGAAGTACGCCTCCATATACTCCTTGGCCTCGGCCACGGTGACGCCGATGTCCTGGCTGAGGGAGAAGGCGGAGATGCCGTAGACGATGCCGAAGTTCACTGCCTTGGCCCGGCGGCGCATCTCGTGGGTGACGTCCTCCCGCCCCACGCGGAAGACCTTCGCCGCCGTCTCGGCGTGGAAGTCCCCCCCCGCCAGGAAGGCGGAGCGCATGGCCTCGTCCCCGGCGATGTGGGCCAGGAGCCGCAGCTCGATCTGGGAGTAATCCGCGTCCACCAGGACGTGCCCCTCCGCCGCCGTGAACATCCGGCGGAACTCGCTGCCCAGGTCCGTCCTCGTGGGGATGTTCTGGAGGTTCGGCTCCGTGGAGCTGAGGCGGCCCGTGGCGGTGACGGTCATCTGGAAATTCGTCCGGACCCGCCCGTCCGGGTCGATGGCCTTGAGGAGGCCGTCGGCGTAGGTGGACTTCAGCTTCGCGTACTGCCGGTACTCCAGCACCGCCGCCACGATGGGGTGCTGGAAGCGGAGCTTCTCCAGCACGTCGGCGTTCGTGGACCAGCCGGTCTTGGTCTTCTTCCCGTGGGGGAGCCCCAGGCGCTCGAAGAGGACCTCCCCCAGCTGCTTCGGGGAGTTGATGTTGAACTCCCCGCCCGCCATCTCATAAATCGCGGCCTCCTGTTCGGCGATGCGGGCGGACAGCCCCTCGCCAAAGGCGGCCAAGGCCCGGGCGTCCGCCCCGCAGCCCGTCCGCTCCATCTCCGCCAGCACCCGGCACAGCGGCAGCTCGGCGGTCCGATACAGCTCCCACAGGTCCTCCTCCCGGAGCTTCGGGGACAGGACGCCGTACAGGGCCTCCACCGCGGCGGCATAGCGGTCCAGGGAGGCCCACGCGCCCGCGGAGTCCCCCAGGAGGGAGAAGGCGTCCTTCTCCAGATAGAGGGGCTTGGGCAGCTCCTCGTTGAAATAGGACACGGACAGCCGCGGGAGGTCGTAGCTCCCCGCCGTGGCGTCCAGCAGATACGCGGCCAGGGCCGTGTCGAAGACGAAGCCCTCCGCCGGCAGGCCGTCCTCCAGCAGCGCCCGCATCAGATCCTTGACGTTGTGGGAAACCTTCCCGATCCCCTCCGAGAACAGGGCCGAGAGGAGGCCGTCCCAGTCCCCCTGGTACTGCTCGAAGGACAGCTCCGCCATGACGGCGCTCTGCTCTCCCGTCCCGCAGTATACGCCCAGGCGGGAGAGACCACCCGCCGTCAGCACGGACACATGGTCCGCCGCCCGCCAGAGCGCCAGCAGCCGCTCCGCCTGTCCGGGATCTGTCACCGTCTCCACCGTCACGGCGGGCTTGGGCCGCTCCGCCGGGGAAGGGCCCCCGTCCGGGCTGAGGCCGAAGCGCTCGATGAGCTTGGTGAACTCCAGCTTCAAAAACAGCGGATACGCGCCGGGGCCGGGGGCCCTGCGGACGTTGTCCTCCGGCCGGAAGGCCAGGGGGGCGTCCGTCACGATCGTGGCCAGCCAGCGGGACTGCCGGGCGTCCGCCTCCCCCTCCTCCAGCTTTTTGATGACGCCGGGCCTGGCAGGGACGTCCGGGGCGGTGAGGATCTCCGGCATCCGGCCGTAGAGCCGGTCGATGGAGCCGTACATCCGGACCAGGCCCATGGCGGTCTTCTCCCCCACGCCTTTCACGCCGGGGATGTTGTCGCTGGCGTCCCCCATCAGGGCCTTGAGGTCGATCATGTGGATGGGGTCGAAGCCGTACCTCTCCCGGAACGTCCCGGGATCATAGTCCACGGTGGTGGTCTGGCCCATGCGGGTGGAGACCAGCTTCACCTTGGTGTGCTCCGTGATGAGCTGGAGGCTGTCCTTGTCCCCGGTGACGACGGCGCAATCCCAGCCCGCCGCCTCGCACCTGCGGGAGATGGTGCCCAGGAGATCGTCGGCCTCCCAGCCCTCCAGCTCGTAGCGGGGGATGTCCAGGGCGTCCAGCACCTCCTTCAGGACCGGCACCTGCACCCGCAGCTCCTCCGGCATGGGCTTCCGGGTGGCCTTATAGGCGGCGTCCGCCTTATGGCGGAAGGTCGGGGCATGGACGTCGAAGGTGACGCACAAAGCGTCCGGCTCCTCCTCCGCCGTGAGGCGCAGGAGCGTGGTGAGGAAGCCGAAGACGGCGTGGGTATAGAGCCCGTCCCGATTCGTCAGGGGGCGGATGCCGTAATAGGCCCGGTTGAGGATGCTGTTGCCATCGATGGCCATGAGTTTCATACTGGAGACCTCCCCGTCCTCCCCCTCGCAGGGGGAGGGTCAAAAAGAACTTCGGCGCGCGCCGCCTCTTGGCGGACGTCCGGGCCCCCGCCCGGTAAGGAAGATGCCGCCCTACGATCATACCATGTCCGTCCCCGATCCACAACAGCGGAAGTCCCCAGATCTTTCCTCCCTGTCCGGCTCCGGGGGGAGCCCCTCTCCGTCCCGGAGAGGGGCTCCCTTTCGTCTTCATCTCCGGTCATCCCGGCTCGTTCGCCAGGGCGGCCGTGACCGCGAGATAGCCCACGATGCCCTCCTCCATCATCTCGATGGAGATGCTGTCCTCCACGGTGTGGCACAGCCGCTCCTCCGCCGGGGAGTAGCCCAGGCACTTCACGCCCTTGGCGGTGAGGTGCCCGGTGTCCGTCGCCAGGTCCCAGGCCTTCAGCCCGATGGGGTGGCCCACCGCCTCTTCGATGGCGGCCTTCGCCAGGACGATGTGGGGGTCCTCCGCCCGGGCGGAGAAGGGATACTCGCCCTGATAGCCCCGGTCCTCCACGCCGGTGTAGGTGGTCAGAGGGAAGTACAAGATCTCCGCCTTCGCGGTGACGCCGGGGACCTCCCCGCAGCGGTCCAGGGCCGCCTGGACCTTGGCCTGGACGGCCTCCTCCGTGTCTTCGCCGGTCTGGCGGTAGTCCAGGTACACCGCCACCTGGCCGGGGATGACGTTGGTCCCCTTCTCCGAGGACTCGATCTTCGTCACGCACATGCTGGACTCCCCGAAGAGCTCGTCCCTGCCCATCTCCACCTTCTCCAGCTCCGGCAGCAGCCGCCTCAGATAGTCGAAGGGGTTGCTCCCCAGGTCGGGCCGGGAGGCGTGGCAGGACTTGCCAGTGATGGTGACCACCACGCAGCACCGGCCCCGGCTGCCGATGGCGATGTCGTTCTCCGTGGCTTCGCCGATGATGGCATAGTCCGTCAGCATCCGGCCTTCCCGGGCCTGGACCATGGTGCCGAAGCCCGCGATCTCCTCGGCGATGACGCAGGAGGTCACCACGTCCCCCTTGGGCAGCAGGCCCGCCTCCCGGAGGAGGATGGGGGTATAGAGCTGGATCGCCATGGTGCCCTTGGTGTCCGAGGCCCCCCGGCCCCAGATCCGGCCCCCTTCCACGGCGCCGCTGTAGGGCGGGTGCTCCCACCGGGACTCGTCCCCGGCGTCCACCACGTCCATGTGGCAGTTCAAGGTGACGGAGCTGCCGCCGCCAGTGCCTCTGACGGTGCCGAAGATGCTGCCGTACCGGTCCACGGACACCTCGTCGTAGCCCAGGGCCTCCATCTTCTTTTGGATATACGCGGCGACCTCCCCTTCGTGGAGGGACTGGGAATCACGCTGGATCAGTTCGGACGCGGTCCGGACGATCTCGTCTTTGTACTTCGCGGCGATGGCCTTCATCTGTTCGTTCATAGCGTTCTCCGATCGTATGGATTTTGCCGCCGGGGCTCCAGCGTCCTTATTCTATCACAGATCCCGGCGATGCGCAACCGGGGAGGCCCTCTCCCGGCGCGCGCTCCTCCCGCCGCCTGAGAGCCTTGCGCGCTTCCCGGCAAAGTGCGGGCCCGCCGAACGGCGGGCCCGCCAAAAGCTGATGTCGGATAGCGGCACTTTTCGACCTTGAATATTTTATGCGTTCTAACGATGGAGAAGTCCGGTCTTATATCGGCGATCAAGCAATTCAAATGTGCAAAGTTGGATACTGGCTTTATTGGTGTGAGGGCAGTCAATCGTTTTGGCGAGTTACATTTAAAGTATAACCACCGTAATTGTAATAATAAGATGCCCGAATAAAGTATTCTTTATTAGGAGCCAGTTCGATAGTCAACCCGTCTCCATTGTCCAGGTTGGAACTTGAGTCAATCTTTTCCCAACCGGAATTATAAACCCCGAGCCAAAGATCCATACCATCCGGCACATCGGAGAATTCAAATCGATACCGTCCACTTGAACTCGTCGAAAAAGAATAATCATTTTGCTGGTCGGTATATTGGATACTGTCAGATACTGCAGTAACAGTCGAAATATCAGTGATAGGCTTTTTCAGCCCAATATTAAGCACATATTGGCTAAAATTATTGTAATGCTCTACTCGTACATAGTAAAGTTCTCCTTCATTGAGTGAAACGGTCAGCCCATCTCCGTTATCAAGGTCAGATCTTGAGTCGATCTTTTCCCAACCAGAATTATAGACTCCGAGCCAAAGATCCGTACCGTCCGGCACATCGGAGAATTCGAATCGATATTGTCCACTCAAAACAGCCAAAAAAGAATAGTCATTTTGCTGGTCGGTATATTGGATACTGTCAGATACTGCAGTAACAGTCGAAATATCAGTGATAGGCTTTTTCAGCCCAATATTAAGCACATATTGGCTAAAATTATTGTAATGCTCTACTCGTACATAGTAAAGTTCTCCTTCATTGAGTGAAACGGTCAGCCCATCTCCGTTATCAAGGTCAGATCTTGAGTCGATCTTTTCCCAACCAGAATTATAGACTCCGAGCCAAAGATCCGTACCGTCCGGCACATCGGAGAATTCGAATCGATATTGTCCACTCAAAACAGCCAAAAAAGAATAGTCATTTTGCTGGTCGGTATATTGGATACTGTCAGATACTGCAGTAACAGTCGAAATATCAGTGATAGGCTTTTTCAGCCCAATATTAAGCACATATTGGCTAAAATTATTGTAATGCTCTACTCGTACATAGTAAAGTTCTCCTTCATTGAGTGAAACGGTCAGCCCATCTCCGTTATCAAGGTCAGATCTTGAGTCGATCTTTTCCCAACCAGAATTATAGACTCCGAGCCAAAGATCCGTACCGTCTGGAACATCAGAGAATTCGAACCGATACCGTCCACTAGTTTGAGGCACGAATTCATAGTCTACGCTTTGATCTTCTTCAAATATTTCTCCAGCCACCGTAATAATTTCTGTTGGAAACACTTCTAAAGGAATTCGTGTAATAGCCACGACCTTTTGAACATTACTGGTCAAGGGACTAATTTGCAGTATGTTACTGTTCACAGGAGGATCTGAGGGCGCGGCAATGGGTTCGTCGGTCGGATCATTTCCTGGAGTACTTGTCGAAGAGTCATCATCCATATCGTTCGTACCTTCAAAGCTATCCGTAGGACTATCAGGATCGGGTAACAGTACACTAGGCTGTTCACTACTGTCATCTGTTTTTGAACCATCAGAATCGATAGATATGATCCAAAAAAATAATGCGCATGCTATTGATAATAGCAATATAAATGTTTTTAAAGAAACAGATACTTTTTGGGGTACGTCAAAAACAATCGATAATAGCGATGCAATGGCAGATACGACACTCAAAACCGTATATGGATCTCTCATATAAATACACCACCTATTTTGAGATAGTGTTATCTTACCATATTATTAGCTCTGGGGAGCTTTATCGAATTTTGTAGGTCCAATTTTATTTGCCGCCGAACGGCGGGCCCGCTCCCATGGCGCTCCCCTCACAGCCAGGCGGCGCCCAGCAGCTCGTCCTTCCCTGCCCGGCCCATCAGCTCCGGGACCACGTCCTGGGGCCGGCGGCCCTGGTACAGCACCTCGTAGGCGCAGCGGCAGATCGGCATCTCCACGCCTTCCCGCTCCGCCAGCTGGTGGACGCTCTCGGCGGCGTAGTAGCCCTCCACCACCGCGCCGACCTCCTCCATGGCCTCCCGGACGCTCCGGCCCTGGCCGATGAGGATGCCCGCCCGGTTGTTCCGGGAATGCATCGAAGTGCAGGTGACGATCAGGTCCCCCATGCCCGCAAGGCCCCCGAAGGTCCGGCGCTGGCCGCCCATATACTCGCCCAGGCGGCCGATCTCCGCCATGGCCCGGGTCATCAGCAGGGCCTTGGTGTTGTCCTGGAAGCCCATCCCCGTGCAGATGCCGCAGCAAAGGGCGATGACGTTCTTCAGCGCCGCCGCCAGCTCCACGCCCACGATGTCCACGCTGGTGTAGACCCGGAAGCGGTCGTTCATGAACGCCTTCTGGACGGTCCGGGCGGCGTCCCGGTCCGGGGAAGCCGCCACGCAGCCCGTGGGCAGCCGCAGGCCCACCTCCTCCGCGTGGGAAGGGCCGGACAGCGCCACGATCCTCCTCCCCCGGCGGGCGTCCCCGGTGGTCTGCTGGAGGATCTGGCTCATGCGGAGGTCCGTGTCCCGCTCGATGCCCTTGGAGGCCGTCACCAGGATGGTCTCCGGGCGCAGATGGGGCGCGATCTTCTCCCCCGTCTCCCGGACGGCGAAGGAGGGCGGCGCACTGACCACCAGGTCCGCTCCCTCCAGACAGTCCAGGTCCCCGGTGATCTTCAGCGCCTCCGGCAGGGGGACGCCCTTGAGCAGGGGGTTCTCCCGGGTCCGGGCCATCTCCTCCGCCTTGGCGGGGGTCCGGGACCAGAGGGCCACGTCGTGCCCGTTGTCGCATAAGACCAGCGCCAGGGCCGTGCCCCAGCCGCCGGTCCCCAAAACTGCCGTCCTCATGATCCGCCCTCCTTTTCATGATGGAGCGAGAACTTGTTCTCGTTCCCGGCCAGGAGCCTCCTGATGTTGGCCCGGTGCTGCCAGACCACCAGCCCTCCGAGGAGGAAGGCCAGGGCCGCCACCCGGACGTCCGGATAACAGTACCAGCTGATGAAGGGGAAGCTGGCCCCGGCCCACAAAGAGCCCAGGGACACGTACCGGGTCAGGATGGTCAAGATCAGGAAGCCCCCCCACACCACCAGGGCGATGCGCCAGTCGATCATCAGGGCCACGGTGCCGCCGGAGAGGATGCCCTTACCCCCCTTGAAATGGAACATGCAGGGGAACATATGGCCCAGGAGGCAGAACAGGGCCGCGTAGTACTTGCCCAGCAGCGGGTCCCCGGCGAACAGCCAGCTCCCCAGCAGGACGGCCAGCACCGCCTTCAGCACGTCGCAGAGGATCACCACCAGGGTCAGCCCCCCGCCGAAGGTCCGGTGGAAATTCGTCAGCCCGGCGTTGCCGCTGCCGTGGTCCCGGATGTCGTCCCGGAGGATATATTTGGACACGATGACCGCCCCGTTGAAGCAGCCCAGGAGGTAGCACGCCAGGGCGATCGCGCCGTAATACAGGAAATACCACCAGATCCCGATCATACTCAAACCTCCTTGTCTCCCCTCTGCCGGATGGAGATCTTGATGGGCGTCCCCTCCAGGCCGAAGGTGTTGCGGATGCAGTTCTCCAGATACCGCTGATAGGAGAAGTGGAAGAGCCTCGTGTCGTTGCAGAAGATGACGTAGTGGGGCGGCTTGATCCCCACCTGGGTCATATAGTAGATCTTCAGCCGCCGGCCCTTGTCCGTGGGGGGCTGGACCCTCGTCTGGGCGTCCGCCAGCACGTCGTTCAGCATCCCGGTGGTGATGCGGGCGGCCGCCTGGTTGGACACGTAGTCGATCAGCTCGAACAGCCGGTCCACCCGCTGGCCGGTCTTGGCGGAGATGAAGAGGATGGGGGCGTAGGCCATGAAGCTCAGGGCCTCCCGGACCTCCTTACGCATGCGGTCCATGGTCTTGCCGTCCTTCTCCACCAAGTCCCACTTGTTGACCACGACGATGCTGGCCTTCCCCGCCTCATGGGCCAGGCCGGCGACCTTGGTGTCCTGCTCCGTGACGCCCTCGCAGGCGTCGATCAGGATGAGGCACACGTCCGAACGCTCGATCGCCATGGTGGCCCGGAGGACGCTGTAGCGCTCGATGGCCTCGGACACCTTGCTCTTCCGGCGGAGCCCGGCGGTGTCGATGAAGACGAACTTCCCCTTGTCGTTCTCGAAGCGGGAGTCGATGGCGTCCCGCGTGGTGCCCGCCACGTCGGAGACGATGACCCGCTCCTCCCCCAAGATCCGATTGACCAGGGAGGACTTGCCGGCGTTGGGCTTGCCGATGACCGCCACCTTGATGGCGTCGTCCTCTCCCTCCTCCTCGTCCTCCGGCGGGAAGTACCGCAGGCACGCGTCCAGCAGGTCCCCGGTGCCGTGGCCGTGGACGGCGGAGACGGCGATGGGATCCCCCAGCCCCAGGTTGTAGAACTCGTAGAAATCCGGGTCCGGGGCCCCGGTGGAATCCATCTTGTTCACCGCCAGGACGATGGGCTTGCCGCTGCGCAGCAGCATGGCGGCCACCTCCTGGTCCGAGGCGGTGAGGCCCGTGCGGATATCCGTCAGGAAGACGATGACCGTGGCCGTCTCGATGGCGGTCTGGGCCTGGTCCCGCATGAACTCCAGGATCTGGTCGTCCGTCCGGGGCTCGATGCCGCCGGTGTCCACCAGGGTGAAGGCCCGGCCGCACCAGTCGGATTCCCCGTAGATACGGTCCCGCGTCACGCCGGGGGTGTCCTCCACGATGGACAGGCGTTTCCCGACGATCTTATTGAACAGCATGGACTTGCCCACGTTGGGCCGGCCCACGATGGCGATGATAGGCTTTGGCATAAGGGGTCTCCCTCCCGGCGGCGCGCGCCGCCTCGCTTTCGTGGTCATATGGATCACGTCTCATTATAACCGGGATGGGCCAAAGACGCAAGGGGGATCTTCCCGGGGATGGGAAAAGGCGGAGGCGTGAGCCTCCGCCCCAGAGTGTCGAAAAAGGAGAGGAAACTACATCGACGGGAAGGAAGAGAGTTACGAGAGGGACCCAGGAAGGGTCCCTT
>NZ_CAJUBK010000029.1 GCF_910584465.1 uncultured Oscillibacter sp. | reverse complement strand
GCTCGCTGATGGTGGAGGCCCCGGCCCGGCAGATCACCAGATCCGCCGCCCGCATCACCACGGCCATGTCGTAGATGTACTCCCGCAGCTGCAGGGCCGGGCAGGACCCCAGGTCCACGCCCTTGTCCCGCAGGAGCTCCAGTACCCGCGGATAGCCCTGCTTCCCGGCGCCGTGGATGTGGTGGAAGGGCTGCTTCGCCGCCTCCAGGGCCAGGAAATCCGCCATCTGGCGGTCCATGCCCGCGGCGCCCAAAGATCCCCAGAAGGAGACGATCAGCGGCCTGCCGTCGTCCACGCCCAGGGCCTCCTTGGCCTTGGCCTTCGTCATCGAGAAGAAATCGCCCCGCACCGGCGTGCCGGTGACCACCACTTTTTCGGGGCGGCGGTAGTGCTTCCGGCAGGACTCGAAGCCCACCATGATCCGGTCGGCGTAAGTCTCCAGCATCTGCGTGGTCAGGCCGGGGACCGCGTTGGACTCATGGACCGCCGTGGGGATCTTCATCCTGGCGGCGGCCTTGACCAGGGGATAGCTGGCATAGCCGCCGGTGCCCACCACCGCGTCGGGCCGGAAGGAACGGAGGATGGCCCTGGCCTCGCCGGGGGCCCGGAGGAGGTTGCCCACGGAGATCAGGTTGTGCCTGAGCTCGGCGGGCCGGAAGGAGCGGTGGAAGCTGGAGATGTGGACGGTCTTGAACGCGTAGCCCGCCTTGGGCACCAGGTCCTTCTCCAGGCCGCGCTCCGCGCCGACGAACAGGATCTGCGCCTGGGGATCTTTCTCCAGGGTCAGCTGGGCCAGGGCGATGGCGGGGTTGACATGGCCCGCCGTGCCGCCGCAGGTGAAGATGACGCGATGTAATGGCTCACTCATGATGGACCTCTCCTCTACCCCGCCCTCGTCGGGCGCATCTGTCTCGATACCGACAGGACCACGCCCATCTCCGCCAGCTGGATGGAGAGGGCCGTGCCGCCGTAGCTGAAAAACGGGAGGGAGATGCCGGTGGTGGGCAGGAGGCCCGTCACCACGCCGATGTTCAGGAAGGTCTGCATGGCGATCAGCGTCGTGACGCCGATGACCAGCAGGCTCCCGAACCGGTCCCGGGCATGGAGGGCGATCCAGTACCCCCGCAGGATCAGCGCCGCGAAGAGCAGCATGATGATGCTGGCCCCGATGAGCCCCAGCTCCTCGCAGATGATGGCGAAGATGAAATCGTTGTGCTCCTCCGGGAGGAACAGGAACTTCTGCCGGCTCTTCCCCAGGCCCACGCCCAAAAGGCCGCCGGAGCCGATGGTGATCAGGCTCTGAGAGAGCTGGTAGCCCTTGTTCTGGGCGTCCGCCCAGGGGTCCAGCCAGAACTGGATGCGGGAGGTGTTGTAGCCGACCACGAACAGCGCGAAGTACAGCATCGCGCCCGCGCCGCCCAGCGCGCCGAAGACCCAGGCCCAGTTGATGCCGCCCACCAGCATCAGCGCCGCGCCCGCGCCCAGGATCAGGATGGCGCCGGACAGGTGGGGCTCGACGGCCACCAGGCCCGCCGTGACGACCAGCACCGTGGCATAGGGCAGGATGCCGTAGCGGAAGGAGCGCATCAGGTCCTTCTTTTTCGAGATGCTGTCGGAGAAGTAGATGATGATGGCCATCTTGGCGATCTCCGAGGGCTGGAAGTTGAACAGGTCGCCCACGCCCAGCCAGCGGGTCGCGCCCTTGACGGTGACGGCGATGGGGTTGTGGGGGATGATGACCAGGACCAGCAGGAAGATGGCCACGTACAGCAGCGACTTCGCCACACCGCGGAAGCGCCGGTAGTTGATCTTGCCGATGAAGAGCATGGCCGCCACGCCCATGACGGCGAAGACGCCCTGGCGGACGAAGTAATAGGTGGGGTCGTTGTTCTTGGTACCGTAATAGGCGGAGGGGAAGCTGGCGGACAGCAGCATCACCAGCCCGATGGACATCAGCAGGAGGACCAGCAGGCAGAAGGGCAGATCGATGGGGCCCCTGGCCAGCTCCTTGCCCTCCTCCTCCAGCGCCTGCTGGCGGAGGCGGTGCTCCTGGCGGCGCTGGGCCTCCTCCCGGCTCAGGGGGCGGCGGCGGGGCCGCTTCAGCGGCTGGCGCGCCGGCGCGGGGAAGGGGATGACCACGCTCTGCCGGGGCTTGGGCGCCGCCGGACGCCGGGCCTGCGCCTGGGAGACCGGCCTGCGGCGCTGCTGAGGCGGACGCCGCTGGGGCTCCGGCCGGCGCTGCGGCTCCCGGCGGGCCGCGGAACTGCCCCGTGCTGCCATGCGATCCCTCCTCCCCTCGAATGATCCCGGCGCTCTCCGCGGCTCCGCCGCTTCGAGCTGCCCCACGCCCTGCGGGCGAAGGGGCCGAACAACGTCCGCCCGGGCCCGGCGTCACGGCCGGGCCCCTGCGGCGGCGGAGCCTCCTCCGCCGGTCAATACCTGCCCTGGATGCCGAACCAGGCCAGGATGCAGCAAACGATCGTCACGCCGGAGAACACCGTCACCAGCTTCGCCTCGCTCCACCCGGAGAGCTCCAGATGGTGGTGCAGGGGCGCCATCTTGAAAAAGCGCTTGCCGTGGGTGGCCTTGAAGTAGGTCACCTGGATGATGTCCGACAGCGTCTCCAGGATGTAGATGATGCCCACCAGGATCAAGATCAGGGGCATATCCATGGCGAAGGCCAGGGCCGCCACCGCGCCGCCCATGAAGAGGCTGCCGGTGTCGCCCATGAAGACCTTGGCCGGATGGTGGTTGTAGCAGAAGAAGGCCGCCAGGCCCCCGGCCAGGGCCGCGGGGAACAGGGCCAGAGGCATCTGCTCCCACAGGGCCGCCGCCGCGGTGAAGAAGATCATCACCACGAAGGTGACGCTGGAGGACTGGCCGTCGATGCCGTCGGTGAGGTTCACCGCGTTGACGCAGCCCACGATGACGAACGCCGCGAAGATCAGGTACAAGATCCAGTCGACCTCCACCGTGACGTTCAGGAAGGGGACGTACAGCGCATTGGTCAGCAGTCCCTCATAGCGCATCAGGGTGAGGAACACCACCGCCGCCGCCAGCTGCAGGATGAACTTCTGCTTGGCCGTCAGGCCCTCGTTCTGGTGCTGGCGGACCTTGCGGTAGTCGTCCACGAAGCCGATGAGGCCGAAGATCAGGGCGAAGAGGTAGACATAGAGGTGGGCGAACTCCCCCCGCAGCATATCCTCCCAGCCCAGGACGAAGGCCGTGACCCCGGAGCCGATGATGAACATGATGCCGCCCATGGTGGGCGTGCCCGCCTTCCCGGCGTGCCAGGAGGGGCCCTCCTTCCGGATCTCCTGCCCGGCGTGGAGCTTGCGCAGCTCCGCGATGACGAATCTTCCCAGGACCAGGGTCAGCAGGAAGCTGACGCCCATGGCCAGCAGCAGTGTAGCGATCATGTCTCTCCCTCTCCCCCGCCGCTTCTCCCTCCGGCGGGCCGTTTCACTTCGTCTTCAAATGCTCCGCCACGATCTCCCGTTCGTCCATATGGCGCTTCTCATGGCCCACCTCCTGGTAGGTCTCGTGGCCCTTGCCGCAGAGGACGATCACGTCCCCCGCCCCGGCGTGGTCCATCGCCCAGCGGATGGCCTCCACCCGGTCCTCGATGACCTCATAGGGGGTCGTGCGCCCCGCCAGCCCCGGCAGGATGTCGGCGATGATGTCCGCCGGGCGCTCCGTCCTGGGGTTGTCGGTGGTGACCACCACGAAGTCCGCCGTGTCCGCGGCGATCCGGCCCATCCTGGGCCGCTTGGCCTTATCCCGGTCCCCGCCGCAGCCGAAGAGGGCGACGGTCCGCCCCTTGGCGAAGCCCTTCACCGTGGTCAGGACGTTCTCCAGGCTGTCGGGGCTGTGGGCGTAATCGATGAGGATGGTGTAGTCCTTCCCCGGCGTGGGCACGACCTCCACCCGGCCCTTCACATGGGGCACCTTGGCCAGCACGGCGGCGCTCTCCTCCAGAGGGATCCCCAGGGCCAGGGCCGCCCCCATCGTGTCCAGGGCGTTGTCGATCATGAAATGCCCGGGGATGTTCACCCGGACCGGGACCCGCCGGGCCCCATGGACCGCCGTGAAGGCCACGTGGTCCGCCGCCAGGACGGCGTCCACGGCCTCCAGGTCCGCCGTGCCAGCGCTGGAAAAGGAAAGCACCTTACATCCCGCGTGTTCCAGCAGCCGGGGGGTCCAGGGGTCGGCGGCGTTCACCACGCCGGTGCCGCAGTCCCGGAACAGGAGAGCTTTCGCGTCGCAGTACGCCTCCATGGTCTCGTGGAAATCCAGGTGGTCCTGGGTCAGGTTCGTGAAGACGCCCACGTCGTAATGGACGCCGTAGACCCGGTCCAGGGCCAGGGCGTGGGAGGAGACCTCCATCACCACGAAGCCGCAGCCCGCGTCCCGCATCCGGGCGAAGAGCCTCTGGAGCTCGAAGGACTCGGGGGTGGTCCGCTCCGTGGGCAGGACCTCCTGCCCGATCATATTCTGGTTCGTGCCGATCAATCCCACCTTTTCGCCCCGGGCCTCCAAAACGGCCTTGAGCAGATAGGTGGTGGTGGTCTTCCCGTTGGTGCCAGTGATCCCCACCATGGTCATGTCCCTGGACGGATGGCCGAAGAAGTTGGCTCCCACCACCGCCAGGGCCCGGCGGGGGTCCGCCACCTGCACATACGGTATCCCGTCTCCCGGCGGCGTCTGGCACAGCACGGCCGCCGCCCCGGCCGCCATGGCCTGGGGGATGAAGGCGTGCCCGTCCGCGGCGAAGCCCTTCATGGCCACGAAGAGGCCGCCGGGCCCCGCCTTCCGGGAATCATAGCTGACGCCGGCGATCTCCGTCTCCGGATCCGCCGTGGCGGAAAGGAGCTCGAGGCCCGTCAGCAGCTCTTTCAACTTCATATCCGTGAGACCTCCATCGTTCGTTCACAACGTCCTGGATCAGGATAGCCCAAATATAACGCAATGTATACGGTGTATCCTGCCGAAAACCAGGCAAAACCTGCTCTCAATCCCGTACCGAGCTGTCGCCGAAGCGGACCGTCACCACACTGCCGGGGGCCAGCTCCGTGCCCTCCGCCCGGTCCTGGGAGATGGCCCGGACGTTGCCGGAGCCCGTGCTGGTGGTGCCTGCCACCCGCATGATGAGGCCCGCGTTGGTCAGGGCCTGGTTCGCCTCCGAGGCGGTCATGCCCACCACGTTGGGCACGGCCTTCTGCTCGGTGCTCTTCTCCTCGCCCAGGTACAGGATGATGGAGGCGTTGTTGGGCACGATCGCGCCGCCCTCGGGGGTCTGGGCCGTGACCTCCGCGCCGCTGCCGACGGTGCGGAAGGTGAAGCCCGCGTTCTCCATCCGCGCCTTGGCGGCGTCGAAGTCCTGGCCCACCACGTTGGGCACGGCGGCGTCGGCGCCCTCCAGCTGCGCGGCGGTGTAGTCCGGCTCCACGCCCAGGACGGGCAGGATCTCGCTCATGATCTGGCTGGCCGTGGGGGCCACCATGTTGCCGCCGGAGGGGAAGGTCCCCGTGGTGCGGCTGGGGGTGTCCATGGTGATGAGCATGATATACTGCGGGTCGTCCGCCGGGGCGAAGCACATGAAGGACACCACGATGTCGCCCTTGGGGTTGTCGGCGGTCTTGGTGCCGGTCTTGTCGGCGGTGCCGGTCTTCCCGCCGATGCGGTAGCCCGCCACCTGGCCGTTCCGCCCGGTGCCCTCCGCCACCACGTACTCCAGGCACTCCCGGACCTTGGCGGAGGTCTCCTCGCTGATGACCTGCCGGATGCACCGGGTCTCGTGCTGGTGGAGGATGCTGCCGTCGCCGTCCAGGACCTGCTCGACGACGTAGGGCTCGTAGAGGTAGCCGCCGTTGATGCAGGCCGCCTGGGCCCGGATCAGGGCCAGGGGGGTGACGTTGAAGGTCTGGCCGAAGGAGTAGGACGCCAGGGAGACCAGGTTCGTGTTGAAGCTCTTCTCATCGGTGAAGATGCCCGGCACCTCGCCGATCATGTCCACGCCCGTCTCCTCCATCAGGCCGAAGGACTTGAGGTACTGGTAATAGGTGCTGGTGCCGACGGCCTGCCCGATCTTGATGAAGGCCGGGTTGCAGGAGTTGCCCACCGCCTCCTTCAGGATCTGGTGTCCGTGGCCGGTGCTGCGGGAGCAGTTGAAGGGCTTATCCCAGCCCTTGACCATGACGGAGCCGGAGCACTCGAAGGTGGAGTTCATGTTGATGACGCCCTCCTCCAGCGCCGCCGCCAGGGTGATGGGCTTGAAGGTGGAGCCGGGCTCGTAGGTGGAGTCGATGCACTTGTTCCGCCACTGGCTCTGGAGGGTGTCGTTCTTGGTCTTGGTCACCGCTTTTTCGTAGGAGCTCACCGGTTCCTCCTCAGGCACTTCCTCTCCCGTCTGGCGGGCCAGCTCCTGCCGCTCGGCCCGCGCCGCGGCGTCCTGGGCCTCGTACCGGTCCCGGTCCTTCTCGATATCCGCCAGCTGCTGATCCAGCTTGGCCTTCAGCTTCTCGTCGTAGAGGACGCCGGGCTGGTTGGAATCGTAATTGGGGTAGGACGCCATGCCCAGGATGGCCCCGGAATCCACGTCCATGACGATGCCCGTGCCGCCCTTGGCCGCGTCGAACTTGCTGAGCATGGACTCGATGCCCTTCTCCAGGGCGATCTGGACGTTGATGTCCAGGGTCAGCAGCAGGTCGCTGCCGTCCTCCGCGTCGAAGTACTGCTCGTATTGGAACAGCAGCGGCTCGTTGATCCGGTTGATCTTGGCGGAGACGGTCATGCCGGACTCGCCGGAGAGGTCCCCGTCATACTTGGACTCCAGGCCCACGCTGCCCTGGTCCTCCGAGTTGACGAAGCCCAGCACGTTGGCCGCCATGGCGTTGTAGGGGTAGTACCGCTTGGGGTCCGGCTCCAGGTACACGCCGGTGAGGGTGCGCTGTTCCCCCTCCGGGATCTCGTTCCCCTCCTCGTCGATCTGGCCGTTGATGAACTTCCGGACCTCGTCGGCCGTCTCCTTCTCCACCTTCTGCCGCAGGACCACGTACTCCCAGGTGGTGTGGGACATCCGCTCCTCGATGCGCTCCTGGTCCATGTCCAGGATGCGGCTGAGGCCCCGGGCGATCCAGCTCTGGTCCCGGATGGGCTGGCGGGTATAGGTCTGCCCCTTCTCCAGGGCCTTGGCCGCGGCCTCGTCCTGCGTCTTGATCTGGTTTTGGACGTACAGCCCGATCCGCAGGGGGTCGATGATCACCTTCTCCGCCGTGGTGGAGCTGGCCAGGATGTTGTGGTTCTTGTCGTAGATCGTCCCCCGGGACGCGTTGACGGAGACCTCCCGGGTCTGCTGGTGCACCGCCCGGGCCTGCATCTCGTCGTACCGGTTGATCTGGAGGTCGTAGAGCTTCCAGAACAGCAGCAAAAAGGTGCCGATCCCCAGGACCAGCATCATCAGCAGCGTCCGGCCGCGGATGATCTGATTGGCCCGGCGGGCGGCTTCGCTCTTCCTATGGAGGGCGGGGGTCTTCAGGGGACGGTTCGTCATGCTGTTTCCTCCTGATCGGGGACGGTCCGGATGCGCCGGGAGTATGGGACGGGGGAGCAAGAAGACCTGTCTTCCCGCTCCCCGCTGAGACGTGTCAGGGCCGAAGGATCATGTCAGTGAATTATAAGCTGTGCTCAGTCGAAATATTCCACCACTGCGTATACGCCGCCATGGAGCGACGAGAGGATGCGGCGCAGCAGCCCCGGCTCCTCCTGGCGGTAGGCCACGGCGGAATCCCCGGCGGAGAGGTCCAGGTGGCCCATCTGGGAACTGCTGGGCTTGGACATGCCGGCGGCCTCCGCGGCCTCCTTCACCGAGGCCATGTCGAACATCCGCTGATACTGGGCGGTGAGGTCCACGTGCTCCGTCTCCAGCTCCGTCAGCTGGCTTTGCAGCTTCACGGTCTCGGCGGAGAGGAGGGTCAGCTGGACGTAGTTCATCAGCACCATCAGGGCCAGCCCCATGATCGCCGCCACGCTCAGCACGGTCAAAAAGGAGATGGACTGCCGTTCCCGGACCAGGACGTGGGGCGCGGCGTGGACCTTCGGCTTGGCCTTCCCCCGTGCCTTGGGGGCCTCCCCCGCATGGCGGAGCTCCCGCTCCCGGACCGCATAGTCCAGGTCGTAAGCCAGACTGCCGTCCACCGTCTGCCTCCCGCGATACCGCATGTCCCGTGCCGCTGCCGCCATGTAGCCGCCTCCTCTCGAGATCCTCCCGGGGCCTTTTCAAAAAAGGGACGAAAGAGCCTGCCCGCGCCCCGCGGACCGGCAGGCGTCCCGGCCTGCCCCGCGGCGGCCCGGCGCGCCGCTCCTCGTGCTCAGATATCGAACGTGTCCAGCCGCGCTGCCGTGCGGAGCCGGGCGCTCCGGGCCCGCGGGTTCTCCTCCACTTCCGCCGCAGTCGGTGTAAAGGGCTTCCCCAGACGCACCAGCGGCTTCTTCCCGCAGACGCAGACCGGGAACGACGGCGGACAGGTGCAGCCCTGGGCCAGCTCCCGCAGGGTCCGCTTCACGATGCGGTCCTCCAGGGAGTGGAAGGAGATCACCGCCAGCCGCCCGCCGGGGCGGAGCTTGTCCACCGCCGCCCGCAGCATGGGGGGGATGGCGTCCAGCTCGCCGTTGACCGCGATGCGGATGGCCTGGAAGCTCCGCTTGGCGGGGTGCTGCTTCTCCCGCAGCGCCGCCGGCGGCATGGCGGACTTGATGACGTCCACCAGCTCCAGGGTGGTCTCGATGGGCCTGTCCTCCCGGGCCCGGACGATGGCCCGGGCGATGGCGGGGGCATACCGTTCTTCCCCAAAGTCAAATAAAACGCGCCGAAGCTCCTGGAGGCTCCATGCGTTGACCACCTCCCGCGCCGTCAGGGGGGAGGTGCGGTCCATCCGCATGTCCAGCGGAGCGTCGTGCATATAGGAAAAGCCGCGTCCCGGATCGTCCAGCTGGGGCGACGAGACGCCTAAGTCGAACAGCATCCCGTCCACGCCGTCCACGTCCGCCAGGATATCCGCCAGATCGGCGAAGTTGCCGTGGACCAGCCGCACCCGGTCCATCCAGGGGGCCAGCCGCTCCTGGGCCGCCTCGATGGCGGCCAGGTCCCGGTCGATGCAGACGAGCCGGCCCGTGGTCAGCCGCCGGGCGATCTCCCGCGCGTGCCCTGCCCGGCCCAGGGTGCCGTCTACGTATCTCCCGTCGGGCCGGACCGCCAGCGCCTCGATGCACTCGTCCAGCAAAACGGGCCTGTGTGTGTATCCCATCGGCCCTCACCCCCGGCTCTTTCGGGCCCTGGCAAGGGCGTCCATGGCCGCGGCCATGTCTTCCTCTTCCAGCATCTTCCGCTCCCGCTCCGTCCAGGTCTCCTCGTCCCAGATCTCGGCGAAGGTGTTCAGCCCCACGATGGTGCAGGTCTTCTTCAATCCCGCGTACTTGCGCAGCGCGGCGGGGATCAGGACCCGGCCCTGGCCGTCCGGTCCGCACTGGACGGCGTTGGCGTAGAGCAGCGTCAAGGCCCTGGCCTCCGTGTAGGGCAGCTCGTCCATCTCGTCGGACATCTGCTCCCACTTGGCCTGGGGGTAGATGGTCAGGCAGTGCTCGGCGCCGATGGTGATGAAAAAGGTCTCGCCCAGCGCCTCCCGCATGGCGGAGGGGATCACCAGACGGCCCTTGGCGTCGATGCTGTTATTGGATTTGCCCAAAAGCCTCGCCATGGAGCCGCCCCCTTTCCCCCTTTTTTGGGATAGAGTGGGTCATCTCTCCACTTAACTGCCTCGATCACCCACTTCTCCCCACCTGTGCTCTTTAGTATACGGAGATCCAACTGGAAAAGCAAGGATTTTTTTTCGACGGGAAACAGGGGCTTTTCTCGAAAATCCTCCCATTTTCGACCGATTCCTCGAAGCTAAAACGGCTGTTCTATTTTTCCTGCCCCCATTTTCGGGGAAAAGGGAGCGCCCGCTGTCGCAACATCTTGCGACAGCGGGCGCTCTTTTTCGGTTTTCCTTCCACATCTTGCGCCGGCCCCCTCTTTTTCACCAGGAGATCCGGCGATCTGCACAAACTTTTTTCCGGCTCTATGTAACTCAGGCGTCCTCCCCGCCGTTTTTCTGCTCCAGCTTCTGCTTCTGCTCCTGCATCTTGGCGGCGGAAGTGGTGCGGAAGCGGACGCGGGACTGCTTCACCTCGTCCAGGGCGGCCTGGACCGCCTCCTCCGTCCGGGCCAGGGCGTCCTCGGCATAGCTGTTGGCCACCTGATAGAGCTGGCGGGAGCGCTCCTCGGCGCGGGTGACGATCTGCCGGGCCTTCTCCCGGGCGGCATACATGACCTCGCTCTCCGAGATCTTGGTCTTGGCCTCCAGCTCGGCTTGGCGCATCATGCGCTCCACGTCCCGCTTGGCGTCCTCCACGAACTTCTCCCGGGCGGACAGCAGCTCCTGGGCGCGCTTGATCTCCGCCGGCAGCTGGGCCCGGAGCTCGTCCAGCAGGTCCAGCAGCTCGTCCCGGTCCACGATGCTCATGCTGGGCTTCAGGGCAGGGGCCTTGGCATCCTCGATCCGCTCGTAGATCATGTCGATCAGGCGGTTGACATCATTGGCCATGTATGTTGTCCTCCCTCTTTTCGGTCAGTCCCCTCACCAGCGGGATGATGGACGCGGGCAGATATCCCTCCAGCGGCTGGCGGTACCGGATCATCTCCCGGGCCATAGAGGAGCTGAAGTGCTGGTACGGGGCGCTGGCGGGCAGGAGCATCGTCTCCAGGCCCGGGCACAGCCCCCGGTTGATCAGGGCCATTTGGTACTCGTTGTCGAAGTCCGTCACGCCCCGGACGCCCCGGACGATGGCGCAGGCCCCGTGGGCCCTGGCATAATCCGCCAGCAGGCCGGGCCAGAGCTCCGCCTCCACATTGGGCAGGTCCCCCACGGCGGCGCGGACCATGCGGAGCTTCTGCTCCGGGGTGAACATCTGGTCCCGCTTCTCGGCGTTGGGGCTGACGCAGACCCAGATCTGGTCGAAGCAGCCGGCGGCCCGCCGGATCACGTCCAGATGGCCCAGGGTGATGGGGTCGAAACTGCCGGAGCAGATAGCTGTTCTCATGGGCTGGTCCCCTCATCGTTCGTCGGCCTCCTCCCGGCGGAAAAGGGTCACGGCGATCTTGCCGTACCGATAGGTCCGCAGGAGGCGGCAGGATGGCGGCACGTCCAGGCGGCGCTCCGCCGGATGTTCCGCTACGATTATACCATAAGGCGCGAGAATGTCAAACCCTGGCGCGGTGAGCCGCTCCAGCGCCCGCTCCTGGAGGCCGGAGGCATAGGGCGGGTCCAGGAACACCAGGTCGTACCGCTCCCTCGTCCCCGCCAGGAACTCCAGGGCGTCCCCATGGACGACCCTGGCCCGGTCCGCCAGGCCCGTCAGCGCCAGGTTCTCCTCCACCAGCCGGGAGGCGTCCTCCCTCCGGTCCACGAAGACGGCGGAGGCGGCCCCCCGGCTCAGGCACTCGATGCCCATCTGCCCGGTCCCCGCGAAGAGGTCCAGGACATGGCGGCCCTCGATGTCGAACTGCAGGGCGCTGAACACGCCCTCCTTCACCCGGTCGGTGGTGGGGCGGGTCTCCATCCCCTCCAGCTCCAGCAGGCGGCGTCCCCTGGCGGTGCCCGTGATGACGCGCATGGCGGTCCCCTCCTTCTCCGCAGGCGGCGGTCTGTCCCCCTATTCTACGGCAAAGCATCCCATTTTTCAATAGGGTTTCCCAACAAATCGAGGAGGACGGGGAACGCTCCGCCCCTCAGGGGCGGAGCTCCAGCACCGGCGCGTCCTCCAGGCCCGCCAGGTCGTGGGTGGCCAGCAGCACCGGCTTCCCTCCCGCCGCCTCCCGGATCGGCGCCAGGCACCGGGCCCGGTCCTCCGCGCCCAGGCCGGTGAAGGGCTCGTCCAGGGCCAGGGCGTCGGACGGGGCCAGCAGGGCCCGGGCCAGGGCCAATCGGCGCTTCATCCCCCCGGACCACTCCCGGACCGGGCGGGAATCTTCCAGCGAGAGGCCCAGCCGCGCCAGCATCCCGGCGGCGGTCTCCCGGGGGGAGTCTCCCAGGGCGAAGCGGAGGTTCGCCGCGGCGGGCAGGTGCTCCAGGAGGCGGTCCTCCTGGAAGACGGCGGCCCAGCGGGCCCCCGCGCCGGCGATGATCCCGCTGTCGGGGCGCTCCAGCCCCAGGAGGAGGCGCAGCAGCGTGGTCTTCCCGGTGCCGGAGGGAGCGGCGATGCAGGTGATGCCCGCCGGGAAGACGGCGCTCACGCCCCGCAGCACCGGCCTGCCGCCGTAAGACTTGCACAGGTCTTCCACTCGGATCTCCATCAGCGCCCCGCCTCCCCCGCCAAAGCGTCCACCGCCCCCAGGAACAGCCGCTCGAAGACCGCCGACAGGGACAGGACCACGACGGTCCAGGCGAAGAGGTCCGGCGTCTGGAGGTAGATCTTGGCGGTATAGAGCCGCTCGCCGATGGTCCCGGAGGGGAGGCCGATGACCTCCGCCGCCACGCCCGCCTTCCAGCATAGGCCCAGGGCCAGGGACGACGCGGCGCGGAAATAGGGCAGGACCTGGGGGATCCAGATCCCCCACAGCCGCCGCCGGAAGGGCACCCGGTAGACCTGGGCCAGCTCCAGGAGGGCGGGGTCCGCCTGGCGGATGCCCTCCAGTACGCTGAGGTACACCGGCGGGAAGACCATCAGGGCCGAGATGAACAGCGGCAGGCTCTCGGGCCCCAGCCAGACCAGGGCCAGGATGATGAAGGACGCCACCGGCACCGCCTTCACCACCGCCACCAGCGGGGCCAGCAGCTCCCGCAGCCACCGGCTCCCCGCCGCCAGCGCCGCCAGGGACACGGCCAAGGCGCACGAGAGCAGGAAGCCGCCAAAGATGCGGGCGGAGGAGTTCCCCGCCGCCCGCCAGAACGCGGGGTCCGGCAGCAGCTCCGCCAGCCGCCGGACCACCCCCGCCGGGGAGGCCAGCAGCAGCGAGCCGTGGCGGTAAGCCGCCCGCAGGGCCATGCTCCCCCCCTGCCAGACGGCCAGCCAGGAAAGGACCGCCCAGAGCTTGGGCCTAGACACCATAGTAGAGATCGTCCCTGGGCAGCGCCCCGCCCACCGACTCCGGCGCCGCCTCCGCCAGGATCTGGAGGTAGCCGGAGAGCTTCTCATACATCTCCTGCCCGGTGAGGCAGACGATGTTGCAGTGGGGCAGGGCCGCCTCCGCGACGGCGGCGCTTTCCAGGATGCCGTGCTCCGCGATCCGCTCCGCCGCCGCCGCGGGATCGGCGTTCACCCGGTCCACCGAGGCGGCGTACTCCTCCAGGAAGCGGTCCACCAGCTCCGGCTGCTGCTCTACAAGGTCCCGCCGGGCCACGGCCACGCCGGTGATCATGGCGGAACCGTTGTCCAGGGCGTCCCACTCCGCCGTCAGGTCCAGGGCCACCCGGAGCCCTCCCAGCTTCGCCTGGGCCACGGTGACGAAGGGCTGGGGCAGCAGGGCGATGTCCGCCGTCCCCGCCGCCAGGGCGGCGACGCACTCGGCGTGCTCGGACTTCCAGTCGATGGTCACGTCCTCGTCCGGGTCCAGGCCGTTCTGCTCCAGGAGGTAGCGGAGGCCATGCTCCGGAGTGGAGCCCTTCCCGGCGGCAGCGATGGTCCGGCCCTCCAGGTCCGCCATGGACCCGATCGTCTCCCCGCCGTCCTCCACGATGTAGAGGACGCCCAGGGTGTTGACCGCCAGCACGGCGATCTGGCCCTCGGTCTTGTTGTAGAGGACCGCCGCCAGGTTGGCGGGGAGGCAGGCGATGTCCAGGTCCCCCTTGATGAGCTTCGGCGTCAGCTCGTCGGCGGAGCCCGCCAGGTCGAACTCCCAGGGACCGTCGGACGCATCCCCGTCCCCCATCATCATCACCAGGCCCATGGCCGTGGGCCCCTTCAGCGCGCCCACCCGCAGGGGGGGATGCCCGTCCGGCGCGTCGTCCGGGAGGGCCTCCTGCGGCTCCCGGACCTCCTCGGATCCGCCGCCGGCGGAGGCCGCGGGGCCGTCGCCGCCGCCGCGGACCGCGCCGCAGGCGGACAGGGCCAGGGTCAAGGCCAGCAGGATGGCCAGGGTCTTGCAGATTTTCATCATCGTCTCCTCCAATATACGTTATCCTCCGCCGCCGCGGAGGCCCCGCCGCGCGCGGGAGCGCTCCCGCCCTGTCTCCGAGCGGTCCCCGGCACCTTCGAGGCCCTAGGGAAGGGCCGCAGGTGCGTACACCGTCTTCGCCGTCACGCCGGGCAGCCGCCCGATCTTCCCCGACAGGGCAGAGATGTCGTTGGCCGGGGCGTCCAGGGCCACGCTGATGAGCCGGATCCCCCGCTCCCGGCAGGGGATGCCCATCCGGCCGATGACGGCGCTCTCGTACTGGTGCAAAAGCTCGTTCAGCGCCGCCACGGAACCGGCGTCCCGGACGATGACCGCCAGGACCGCCACACGGGTCTCCATGATAGCTTCCCTCCTTTTTCGGAAAGTAAAAGCCCCTCCGCCTTCGCAGCAGAGGGGCTGTGGCATCACAGCAGGGCAAGGCACAGAGGCGCCGCCTCTGTGTCCTCCTCTCTCCTCTTACGGCTCGGGGACCGCCTTGCCGCCAGATCGGTCGATATCGTATGCGGCCCCTCGGTCAGGACAGATCTTCCCGGGGGCGCTTTTTCCAGAACGCCGGAGCTCCACTGGAGGGAGCATACCACGAAAACCGCGGGCCGTCAAGCCTCCAGATAGTCCAGGACCTCCACGATCCTGCCGCCCCGGCGGTAGGCCCGGGGCACCCGGCGGGCGATGGCGCAGAGGAGCTCGTAGGAGATGGTCCCCGCCTTCTCCGCCGCCTGGGCGAAGCTGTCCGCCGGGGCCGCCCCCAGCAGCGTCACTTCGTCCCCGGCGCGGACCTCCGGGACCGCGGAGGCGTCCACCGTGATCTGGTCCATGCTCACCCGGCCGATCGCCGGGGCGGGACGTCCGTGGATGGAGGCCGTGCCCAGGCCGGACAGGCTCCGGGGATAGCCGTCGGCATAGCCGCAGCAGATCGTGGCCGCTTTCAGGGCATGGTCTGCCGTGTAGGTCCGGCCATAGCCCACGCAGTCCCCGGGGGCCAGCTCCTTCACCTGGCTGACCACCGTCTTCAGCGACATGACGGGCCGGAGCCCCGGGAAGGCCACCTCGCCGCTGGGGTCCTGGCCGTAGAGGACGATCCCCGCCCGGACCATGCCGCAGCTCCAGTCCGGGTGGGCCGTCAGGCCCGCCGAGTTGGAGCAGTGGACAGTCTCCAGGGGCCCCGCCGCCTCCAGGCGCTCCACCGCCCGTCGGAACAGGTCGTACTGGCCCCGGGTATAGCGGAGGTCCTCCTCGGTCCGGGAATCGGCCACGGAGAAGTGCTGGAACGCGCCGGTGATGGAAAGCCCCGCCAAGCCCCGGCACTCCAGCAGGGCGGAGACGGCGCCCTCGAAGTCCCGGCAGACGCCGAAGCCGATGCGGCCCATGCCGGTGTCGATCTTCAGATGGCCCTCCACCGTCACGCCGGCGGCCTCCGCCGCCCGGGACAGGGCATGGGCGTACTCCGGGCTGTATATGGCCTGGACGATCCGCTCCGCCGCCAGCACCCGGGCGCACTCCGGACGGGTCATGCCCAGGATCAAGACGGGCTGGCGGATGCCGCCGCGGCGCAGGTGCAGGGCCTCCGCCAGGGAGGACACGGCGAACCACGCCGCCCCCTCCTCCGCCAAGGTCCGGGCCACCATGCCGTCGCCGTGGCCGTAGGCGTCGGCCTTCACCACGGCGCAGACCTTGGCGGAGCCGGCCCGCTGCCGGATCAGGCGGAAATTGTGCGCCAGCGCATCCAGATCGATCTCTGCCCAGCAGTGGGCGTCGAACAATGTCTCCATAGGGAATCCCTCCTACATATCGGATCGGTTCGCTACCGCTATCTTACGCCGCCCCCCTCCGGGGCACAACGGCGTTTCCTGCTCAGTAACAGGCGTTTCGTGAGGCGGGGCCCCGCGCGCTCCCGCCCCCGCCGAGCGGCCCGCGGCGGCGGCCCTTGACAAGGGGGGAGGCCCGGCGGGCCTCCCCCTGTCCTCACGCGTGAGACCACCGGCCCGGAACGAGCGGATGCCCCTCCCCGGCCGGCGTGCCTTCGGCCCGGGGGCCGTGCCCCCCATGGGGCCCGGCCTCAGATCCTGGCGCGGATCTCCGCGCCCATCGCCCGGCAGCCCAAGAGCTTCCCGCCCTCGCCGCAGATGTCGCCGCAGCGGAAACCCGCCTTCAGCGTCCGGTCCACGGCGGACTCGACCGCGTCGGCCTCCTCCGCCATGTCGAAGCTGTAGCGCAGCATCATCGCCGCCGCCAGGATGGTGCCGATGGGGTTGGCCCGGTCCTGCCCAGCGATGTCCGGCGCGGAGCCGTGGATGGGCTCGTACAGCCCCCGCGTGCCCTCCCCCATGCTGGAGGAGGGGATCATGCCGATGGAGCCGGTGATCTGGCTGGCCTCGTCGGAGAGGATGTCGCCGAAGAGGTTCTCCGTCACGATGACGTCAAACTGGCTGGGGTCCCGGACGATCTGCATGGCGGCGTTGTCCACGTACATGTGGAGCAGCTCCACGTCCGGGTATCCCTTGGCGACCTCCTCCACCGTCCTGCGCCACAGGCGGGAGGTGTCCAGCACGTTGGCCTTGTCGATGGAGGTCACCCGCTTCCGGCGCCTGCGGGCCATGTCGAAGGCCACCCGGGCCACCCGGCGGATCTCATGCTCCGTATAGGACATGATATCCACCGCCTTCTGCTCGCCGTCCGCCTCGGTGGTGGTGTGCTCGCCGAAGTACACGCCGCCGATCAGCTCCCGCACCACCACGAAGTCGATGCCCCTGGCCGCGATGTCCGCCCGGAGGGGGCAGGCGGAGGAGAGGTCCGGGAACATCCGGGCGGGCCGGACGTTGGTGTACAGCCCCATGGCAGAGCGGAGCTTCAAAAGCCCCCTCTCGGGGCGGCTGGCGGGAGGCTGGGCGTCCCACTTGGGGCCGCCCACCGCGCCCAGCAGCACGCTGTCGCTGGCCAGGCAGGTCTCCAGGCTGGCCTCCGGCAGGGGCACGCCGGACGCGTCGATGGCGCAGCCGCCCATGGGGGCCTCCCGGTAGGTGAACGCATGTCCGAACCTGGCGGCCACGGCGTCCAGCACGCCGACGGCCTCCTCCACGATCTCGGGGCCGATGCCGTCGCCCCGGATGACGGCGATCGTCTTGTTCATACGCCCGCCTCCCCGGCCTTCAAAGAGGCCATGAGCCCGCCCTTCTCGATCATGTCCTTGATGAACGGCGGGAAGGGCTCCGCCTGATAGGTCTCGTTTTTCGTCACGTTGGTGATGACGCCGGTGTCGAAGTCCACGGACACCTGGTCGCCGTCCCCGATCCCCGCGCTGGCGGCGGGGCACTCCAAGATCGCCAGGCCGATGTTGATCGCGTTGCGGTAGAAGATCCGGGCGAAGGTCGCGGCGATGACGCAGCGGATGCCGCTGGCCTTGATCGCCACGGGGGCGTGCTCCCGGGAGGAGCCGCAGCCGAAGTTGGCCCCGGCCACCATCACGTCGCCCGCCTTCACCTTATGGACGAACTCCTTGTCGATGTCCTCCATGCAGTGGGAGGCCAGCTCCCCGTGGTCCTGGGTGTTCAGATAGCGGGCGGGGATGATGACGTCGGTGTCGACGTGGTCCCCGTATTTATGGGCGGTCCCTTGTACGTTCATGGTTCAAACCTCCTCAGGATGGCAGATGTGCCCGGCGATGCCCGACGCGGCGGCCACGGCGGGGGAGGCCAGATAGACCTCGCTGTCCACGTGGCCCATGCGGCCCACGAAGTTGCGGTTGGTGGTGGAGACGCAGCGCTCCCCCGCGGCCAGGATGCCCATGTACCCGCCCAGGCAGGGCCCGCAGGTGGGCGTGGAGACGACACAGCCCGCGTCCAGGAAGACGTCGGTCAGGCCCCGCTCCATGCACTGGCGGTAGACG
This sequence comes from uncultured Oscillibacter sp., assembly GCF_910584465.1. GTDB lineage: Bacteria > Bacillota > Clostridia > Oscillospirales > Oscillospiraceae > Oscillibacter. Next base: position 12,311 of record NZ_CAJUBK010000029.1, on the reverse strand, counting down.
TGCATGGTGGCGGGGATGACGATGCCCCGGACGTCCTTCGCCAGGTGCTTCCCCTTCAGCACCGCCGCCGCGGCCTCCAGGTCGGCCAGCTGGCCGTTCGTGCAGGAGCCGATGACGATCTGGTCGATCTTGATGTCCCTCCCCTCCCGGGCGCTGTGGGCGTTCTCGGGCAGGTGCGGATAGGCCACCGTGCAGTCCACCCGGCCCAGGTCGATCTCCACGGTGCGCTCGTACTCCGCGTCCGCGTCCGCCTCATAGGCGGTCCAGGGGCGGTCCACCCGGCCCTCCACATACGCCTTGGTGACGCCGTCCACGGGGAAGATGCCGTTCTTCGCGCCGGCCTCGATCGCCATGTTGGAGATGGTCAGCCGGTCGTAGATGCTCAGCTCCGCCACGCCGGGGCCGGTGAACTCCAGGGACTGATACCGGGCCCCGTCCACGCCGATCATGCCGATCAGGGTCAAGATCACGTCCTTGCCGGAGACGAAGGGCCTCCGCTGCCCGGTCAGCACCACCCGGATCGCGGAGGGCACCTTGAACCACGTCCGGCCCGCCGCCATGGCGGCGCCCATGTCCGTGGAGCCCACGCCGGTGGAGAACGCGCCCAGGGCGCCGTAGGTGCAGGTGTGGGAGTCCGCGCCGATGACGGCCTCGCCGGGGGCGACCAGGCCCTTTTCCGGCAGCAGGGCGTGCTCGATGCCCATGTCGCCCACATCGAAATAGTGGTCGATATCGAAGCGCCGGGCGAACGTGCGGCACTGCTTGCACTGGGCGGCGGCCTTGATGTCCTTGTTGGGGACGAAGTGGTCCATCACCAGGGCGATCTTGCTCTTGTCGAAGACCCGGTCGAAGCCCGCCGCCTCGAACTCGTTGATGGCCACCGGGGTGGTGATGTCGTTGCCCAGCACCAGGTCCAGCTTGGCCTGGATGAGCTGCCCGGCCCGGACGGACTCCGCCCCCGCGTGCTTGGCCAGGATCTTCTGCGTCATAGTCATTCCCATATGTTCACGCTCCTTCGTTGTGATAGGCATCCGGAACGGGCGGTCCCGCGCAACAAAAAAAGCCCCCGTCTCCCTCATCAAGAGACGAAAGCCTGGCTTCCGCGGTACCACTCTCATTGGCATAGGACATGCCCGCTCCCGGCATCAGTCCGGCGCGCCGGACGAATCCCGCCTCTCTGGTAACGGTGAGGGGACCCGTCTCCGCCTAAGCAGGGCTGCCTCAGCGGAGCTGCTCGAGGGCCAGTGACATCCTCCCTTCGGCGCCGCCTCGCATCGGCCGGCGGCTCTCTGAAGCGTCCCGGAAGGATCTTCTCCCTGTCATCGCATTTGCTCGTCTTATCGCTGGGTCATACGATACAGGATTTTCCCCCGTTTGTCAAGAGGGAAAAAATGACCGCGGGCCGGCCCCGCATGGATATCCGCTCCTTTTTTTGTCACGGCATATTGACAAACTGCATAAGCTACGTTATAATCGATCAACTCTTTGCACTGCATTACATTCTGTAAGGGATGCGAGATCGACAGTACAAACTGAGCAGGCGATGACCTCGGGGTCATGGGGCCGGGCCGCCGAAAGACGGCAGCAGACCGCGCAAGACGCGTCTGTGGGACAGTTGTATGTTCCGCAGATGTGTTTTTTTACACATTTTTGGAACGTCCCATCCCAGGCCGGTGCCGATAAGAGCATCATCACTGCCGCCGACGCGGCAGGACAGGAGGATCATCTTATGACGACCAACGAAGCGGACCGGGCCGGAGGCGTCCCGTCCAAAGCAAGCATCGACGAGAGCGCCATCATACGGCGCATCTCCCTGGTGGGGATCGTGGGGAACGTGGCCCTGTCCGCCTTCAAGCTGTTCGCCGGGATCGCCGGCCGCTCCGGCGCCATGGTATCCGACGCGGTCCACTCCCTTTCCGACGTCTTCGCAACGTTCATCGCGTTCCTCGGCGTCCGCTTGTCCAAAAAGGCGGCGGACAAAGAGCACCCCTACGGGCACGAGCGCTTCGAGTGCGTCGCTTCGCTGCTGCTGGGCGTGATCCTCCTGGTGACCGGGATCGGGATCGGCAAGGCGGGGCTCGAGGAGATCTTCGCGGGCAGTCACGAGGACCTGGCCGTCCCCAGCACGATCGCGCTGGTGGCCGCGATCGTCTCCATCGTCTCGAAAGAGGCCATGTATCACTACACCCGGCACTATGCCAAGGTATTGGACTCCCCGGCGTTCATGGCGGACGCGTGGCATCACAGGTCGGACGCTTTTTCTTCCGTCGGCTCGCTGATCGGCATCCTGGGCGCCATGCTCGGATCCCCTGTCATGGACAGCATCGCAAGCGTCGTGATCTGCCTGTTCATCTTAAAGGTCTCCTACGACGTTTTGAAAGACGCCATCGCGAAAATGCTGGACACATCCTGCGGGGAGGATTATGAGGAGGCTCTGTCCGCCTATATCGCCGCACAGGAAGATGTGGTGCAGGTGGATATGCTCCACTCCAGGATGTTCGGGAACAAGACGTATATCGAGCTGGAGCTCCAGGTCGACGGCAGCCTGCCGCTCCGGGAAGCCCACGCCATCGCGGAGCGCATCCACGACAACGTGGAAGCGCATTTCCTGGAGATCAAACATATCACTATCCATCTGAACCCCTCCACGCTTTGAAAAGCCCCCGGCAAGGCCGCGGGCCGTGGTGAGCGGAAGGGGCGGGAGGACGCTGCGGGAGGGGCCCAGGGAGGGCCCCTCTCGTTTTCGTGCAGATCGCTATAGATACGTCCCCGGGGCTCTCCGGGAAGCCCCGGGGACGTGCCCGGTCCTCCGGGGGACCCCCTGCATCCCGGCTGCGGCCGGGATACAGGGGTCCGCTCCCGTGCGCCGGCCCGGATGGCTGCGGGGACGCCGGGGCAGCGCGGCCCGGCGCGCTCCGGCCTCCTCCTCCCCCTGCCCTCCGGCACGCCGTGCACCATTGCAGGGAAAAATGGCCGCGGGCCGGCTTTTGCTATTGCGCCGGGGGGAGGACTGTGTTATATATAAGGTGGATCTAAACCAGCCAGGAGGGGGATCGGGCATGTTCTTCCGAAAAGACTACGCCGCGCCGGGCCCCGGCGTGGACCCGGACGAGCCGGAGAAGACCGGACTCGCCCGCCTTGGGCAGATCCTGTCCATCGAGTGCGTGACGCTGGTGAAGCTGAACCTGCTCTTCCTCGTCACCTGCCTCCCGGTGGTGACCATCCCGGCGGCGGTCTTCGCCATGGACCACGTGGTGCGGAAGATGGTGCTGGATCAGCCGGTGACCTGCGCCTACGATTACAAGACCGCCCTCCGGCGGCACTGGAAGCGGGGGAACGCCGCCTTCGGCCTCACCGCCGTCCCGCTGGTCCTCTCGGCCTGCGGCATGTGGTTCTACCTCAGCCGGGCCACGGGGAACTTCCTGCTGTTCCTGCCCTTCATGCTGTGTTCCACGGTGTTCCTGCTGACCCTGCTGGCCTCCACCTATTTTTACAGCCTGCTGACCACCGAGCGGAGCGTCCGCGAGTGCCTGCGCCTGTCGCTGATCCTGGGGGCGGCGCGGCCCCTCCGGGCCGTGCTGGCGGCGCTGTCCGTGTATGGGTCGCTGATCCTGGCGGTGCTGGAGCTCCCCATCAGCGGGCTCTATCTGCTCCTCGCCGGGTTCTCCCTGCCCTGTCTCCTGGGCAGCTTCTTCGTCCGCACGGGATCGAAGCAGCCATGAGGCCCTCCCCCGCTCTATACGTGTGCTCAAATGCCGGGCAGAGGCTGCTCTATGCGGCCCCTGCCCGGTATCCCAGGCGGTCGGAAACGTCTTTTCGACCGCCTGGGCAAGTTTTCAGAACGTTCGTAACGTTCTGAAAACTTATGATCTGAACGGTGCAGGAGACCCCTCCTGGGTCTCCCGCACACACCCTCCCTTCCCGCCGGATCGGGCCTCCTCTTCTTTCGACGAGCCGAGATGCCGGGCAGAGGCTGCTCTATGCAGCCCCTGCCCGGCATCCTGCCGTCCAGGGGAGCCGGGCGGCGGGAGCATCCCCGCCCTTCCGGAGGGCAGGACGGGGACGTCCCGAAGCGGCCGGGCCCCCCGCCTCCCCAAACACGCGCCCCCATATCCCCGGTCCGTGTGATAGACTGCCCAGATCCTGGGGATACTATCGCTGCCCTCAAAAATACCGGCAGCCGTCCGGCGGATACGTGCGGCGCATGACCGCGCCTTTCTGGCGGGCATCTCCCCGCGCCGTCATCCCCGTCCCGCCTGTATCCGCCGCCGCTCTCCCAGAGGGCCGCTGTCGCTCTGAGGAGGATCATGATCATGCGTTTTTTCCATGGCGCCCACCGGCCGGGACCGTACTTCGAAGGCTGGTACCTGAAGCACCAGAACAAGGCCGGGCAGGCCCTCGCCCTGATCCCCGCGTTCCACATCGACCGCGCCGGGCGGCGCAGCGCGTCCCTCCAGGTCCTCTCGGACCGCGGGGCATGGTGGCTGGAGTACCCGGACGCACAGTTCCACGCCTCCCAAGACCGGTTCCAGGTCCAGGTCGGGCCGTCCAGCTTCTGTGACCGAGGCGTCAGCCTCCACATCGAACAGCAAGGGCTCTCCCTCCACGGCACGCTTCGCTACGGGCCCTTCGCCGCGCTCCGGTACGACATCATGGGGCCGTTCCGCCTGTTCGGCGGGATGCAGTGCTCTCATGGGATCGTCAGCATGGGGCACGCGCTGGACGGGACGCTGGAACTGAACGGGGAGCCGATCGACTTCTCCAACGGGACCGGGTATATCGAGACGGACCGCGGGCGTTCGTTCCCCAGCGCTTATCTCTGGACCCAGTGTGCCTGGGACGGACCGGGAGGCGGCAGCCTGATGCTCGCCGCGGCGACCGTCCCCCTCCCCGTGTGCCGTTTCACCGGCTGCATCTGCGCGGTCTCCTACCGCGGCCGGGCATACCGCCTGGCGACCTACCGGGGCTGCAAGATCGAAGCATGGTCCCCCTCCGGCGCGGTCATCCGGCAGGGGGCCTACCGGCTGGAGGCGGAGCTGCTGCACGACCGGCGGCTGCCGCTCCGCGCCCCGGAGGAAGGGAGCATGGCGCGCACGATCCACGAGAGCCTTTGCGCGGAGGTGCGCTACCGCTTCCGGCGCGGGGAGGAGCTCTTGTTCCAGCACACGGACCGCTGCGCCAGCTTCGAGTACTCCGATCGGAGGACGTCTCCCGGGCCGGCTCCCCGGTAGCCCCGGCCGCATGGTGCCGAAGGGGCCGCGGCGGCCGGCGGGCCCTGCCCCTCCGCCCACGGCGGCGCGGTCCCCGCGGGACCTCCGCTCCCGGACGGGGCCGGCAGATCCCCCGGCGCGGCCCCTGCCGCCGGGGGCGTCCCGGCGCTTTTGCCGCCGCGGCCCGGCGGGAGGCTGGGGCCGCCGCCAAAAACTTGACTTTCCCGCATCCGGCGTATATGATTTGAAGATGAGATCTGCCGCTCCCGTGGATCCCGGCCGACATCCCGCAGGAGGCCCCGGACGCCGCGGGGAGGACCGCGGCCCATGGGCGGGCCGTCCCCTCCAGGAGGACGAGCCCCCGGGAAGGCGCGGCCGGGCGGGACCGGCAGAGGGAGTCCAATACATAGAGGAGGATCACATATGGCTCTGCTCCATCATATCGAATCGGTCTTCCAGCTGGTGGTGCAATACGGCGTGCTGCTGCTGGAATGCGCGGGCGTCACGGTCTTGCTGGTGACGGCGGTCAAGAGCATGATCGGCTGTGTCCAGCACAGCTCCCATGTCCGCCTGGACCTGGCCCAGGGCATCGCCCTGGCCCTGGAGTTCAAGCTGGGCGGGGAGGTGCTGCGGACGGTCATCGTCCGGGAGCAGAGCGAGCTGCTGACCTTGGGCGCGGTCATCCTGCTCCGGGGCGCGCTGACCTTCCTGATCCACTGGGAGATCAAGACGGAGGAAGCCCGCATCGACGAAGCGGCCGGGCAGGAGGAGCCGGAGGAGGCGCTGGCCGGGACGAAGCGGGGCTGACCGCCGCCGAGCGGGCCGATGGCCCGCTCCTCTCCGCCTGTCGAAAAGGTCTTTTCGACAGGCGGAATAAGCTTCCAGGACTTTGAAAAAGTCCTGGAAGCTTTTTGATCCAAATGGTGCGGGAGGCCCTTCCTGGGTCTCCCGCGCATGGCCTCCCTCCCCGTCGATGGAGCTCCCTCTGCTCCCTCGACAGATGGGAGGAGCGGGCCATCGGCCCGCTCCTCTTATCAGCGGCATCGCATCGGCGTCCGGAACGCCGCCGTCAGCGCAGCAGCTGCCGCACGTCCTCCTTCCCCCGCTTGCCATGGGCCCGCGCGGCCTCGCCGGAAGAGAGCGGGATGGAGCGCCTCATGCCGTCCAGCAGCGTGCCCGCCGCCGCAGTGTCCCGCACCAGGCCCGTCTCCCGGAAATACCGCTGCACCCCCCGCAGGGCGCAGGAGCTCCGCTCCAGCCGGTCGTACAGCACGCTGTAGGCCGTCTGGATCTGGGCCACCCAGCGGCGGTCCGCGTCGATGACAGCCTGCGCGGCCTTGACGGCCTCCCGGGTGGCGAGGCTGATCTGGTCCAGCCCCAGGGCCCTGGAGGAGAGGCGGAACTGCGGCAGCGTCACGGTCTCCTCCCCCATCTGCAGGGGGACCCCCGTCCGGGTCCAGAGCCGGGCCCGTCCGATATCCGCCGCGCCGGAGATGCGGACCTCCCCGCAGCCGCCGAAGAGGCAGGCGCCGATGTCCGCGCCGGGGTCGCCGCCCAGGGCCTTCACGATCCGGGCCGTGCCGGTGATGAGGATGCCGCCGCACTCCCCCCGCGCGCCGGCCCCGATGGCGGCGGCGTGGCCCAGCGCCGCGGCGCTGACGGTCCCGCCCCGGATGCTGATATCCCCCGCGGGCGCGTCCAGCGCGCCGCCGATGCCCGCGCCGCCGCCTTTGCCCCCGGTGGCGGCGATCGTGCCGCCCAGCAGGACCACCGCGCCGAAGGCCCCCCGCCTCCCCGCGCCGATGCCCGCGCCGCCGCCGGTCCCCAGGGCGGTCACCCTGCCGTCCCGGATCTCGATCCGGCCCGCCTGGTCCCGCCCGCCGCCGCTGTCCCGTCCGATGCCCGCGCCGCCGTCCCCGCCGGAGGCGGAGAGCTCCCCGGCCGGGATGCCGCCGTCCCGGGCGTCCGGGCAGTCGATGCACAACGAGGAGCCCTCTCCCAGGGAGATCCCCGCGAAGCCCGCGCCGCTCTCGAAGCAGTTGCGGCTCCCGCCCCGCAGCAGCAGCGTCACGTCGTTCCCCCGGCCCAGGCGGAACGCCCCGCCGGAGGACGGCCGGCAGTCCACGCCCCTCAGGGTCAGCTCCAGCGCGCCGATCCCGTCCTCCAGGACGATCTTGCCGCTGAAGGGCCTTTGCTCCGCGTCCACGCCGGCGCCGCCGGCGATGGCGGTGACCTGGCCGGTGAGGATCCGGAGGGTCTGGACCTCCTCCTCATAGACCCAGTCCCGCCCCGCCTCGCCGCCGGTGACGGTGAAGGGGTCGGGATACATGGAGACCTCCTCGAAGCCCCCGGCCCTCTCGTCCCAGCGCAGGTAGGCGTAGCGCACCCTGGGCCGGCCCAAGCGGTCCTTCCCCCGGATGACCACCTCCTGGACCGGCGAGCCCTGGGAGGGGTCCCCCCTGTCCAGCCACAGCCGCATCGGCTCCGGATACGGCAGGGCCAGCCGGGCCTGGCGGCCTGCCACGGACAAGGCGTCCACGCCGGCCCAGCCCGGCAGCAGCGTCCGCCAGACCACGTCGAAGGGGCTCAGCGCCTTCCCGGAGGCGTCCCGGACGTCCGCCGCCCGCGCCGCCAGGGACGCGGGGCCGTCCAGGACCACCGGCAGGGCCAGGGTCCCCAGGTCCTCCCCCTCTCCCGCCGCCGCCATCGTCACCGCCGCACCGTCCAGGTGCAGGACGCTGGAACCGCCGGCGTGCAGGGAGGCCAGGCGCACCAGCCCGCCGCCGCTCAGCACCAGGGACGCCCCGGGCCGCAGACGGAGCTCTCCCAGCACGGTCTCCCCGGGGCTGGACACATGGGCCAAGGGGGCCTCCACGCTCAGCGCGGCCCCCTCCGCGTCCTGGAGGGTCACCGTGCCGGAGCCGCGGAGCAGGAGCGCCCGCTCCCCGGTCCCCTGGAGGGCCACGTCCGCCGTGCCGCTCACCGTCACTCCCCCGTCGTCCTCCCGGACGGACACGCCGGAGAGGTCCCGTCCGACCGCCCGCAGCTCCCCCAGCTCCAGGACGGCGGGCCGGGACGGCGCGGCGTCCGGCCCCGCCGCCTCCGGGGCGGCTCCCCCAGGGGCCGCCTCCCCCGGCCCGGCGCCGGCCTCCGGGACGGTCCCGGAGCTCTGGACGGCGGCCAGCAACCCCATCAGCAGCTCCAGGTCCATCCCCTCCATCCCCGCCAGGAGGGTCAGCATGGAGGCGTCCGGCGGCAGCGCCGGATCCCCGCCGCCCAGCAGCAGCCCCGTCAAAAAGTCCTGGAGCCCCGGCGCCGTGCCGCTGGTGAACTGGGCCTCCAGCTCCGCCAGGCTGGTGAACGCGCCGTCCGTCAGCAGCTCCACCGCCCGATCCGGCGGCATCCCCCCGTCCACCTCCTCCAAAAGCCTCCGCAGCCCCTCCAGGGCCGCCTGCAGATCCGCCGCCTCGGGGGGCGCGCCGCCGCCGATCACCGCGCCCAGGTACAACGCGGCCAGGGCGCCCGCCGCCGCGTCGCCCTCCAGGGCGCGCCCCATGACGGCGGCCAGCAGCTCCGCCCCGCTGGCGCGCCGGTCCAGGCCCAGCATGGACAGCAGCCGCTCCGGGCTGGACCCGTCCCGGGAGAGGGCCTCCAGGAGCCAGCCGGGGAGCGCCTGCGCGCTCTCCTCTCCCTCCGCTCCCGCGGCGGCGTCCGTCTCCTCCGCCGCCGTGATGTCCATCTCCCCGTCCAGGAACAGCCGCACGCCGCCGGCCTCCGCGCCGCCGGTCATGCGGTCGACCTCCGACCGCAGACGATCCAGCTCCGCCTGGAGCGCGGCCCGGTCCCCGCCGGAAGCGGCCCGATCGGCCAGCTCCCCGATGCGGTCCAGGATGTCCCGCACCTCCGCCAGCACGGCCTCGCCCACCTGGAGCGTCCGGTGGCTCTCCCGGGTCCGGCCCTCCGCCCGGCCCACCCTGCCCATCAGCTCCCGCAGGGTCTCCGAGACGGTGAAGCCCGGCGCCTTCGCCGCCGGACGGCTCCGGGCCGCGCCCGCCGTCTTCTCTGTCCTCTCCGCCGCCTGGTACGAAGGCGCCGCCACGCCTCTCCCTCTGCGGACCGTCAGCTCGCCCATCCTGGGAGCCCCCTTCCTTGAGACCGCCGGACCGCCGTCCCGCGCTCACACATCTTTATAAAAGATATATCGGCCGATCGCCGGGAAAGATAAGGCCGGCTCCCCGGCAGCCCCCAATTCCCGCCGATCCGCGCCGATTCCAAGTTGACAGATCGGCCTTCGTGAGATAGAATAGGGGCATGAACATTCTTGACGGTTGGAAAGAGGGCACTCTCATGACGGACCCGATCCACAAGTATCAATTCATCGAACGGATCTTATACCTGCTCCAGCTGCTGGAGGAGCATCAAACCGATCTCGACCAGTTCTCGGAGGACAGCCCCCTGTTCCAGCAGGCTTCTCCGGAAGAGCAGCAGGATATCCGGGCCGCTTTCGAGAGCATCCGCTTCATGGACGAGATCCCCGGCGGCTTCTTCATCTACCACGCCGACGGGGACGAACGCATCATCTACGCCAACCAGGGCGTCCTGCGCATCTTCCAGTGCGATACCCTGCGGGAGTTCCGGGAACTCACCGGGGGCTCCTTCAAGGGCCTGGTCCATCCCGACGATCTGGACGGGGTGGAGGCGTCCATCCGCAAGCAGATCGCCGAGAACCAGTACGACCTGGACTACGTGGAATACCGCATCCGCTGTAAAGACGGCTCCATCCGCTGGGTGGAGGATTACGGCCACTTCGTCCACCGGGAGCCGGTGGGGGACATCTTCTACGTCTTCATCGGCGACCCCGACGACGAGAAGACCCAGCGGCAGCTGGAGCAAAAACGCGCCCTGGCGGAGGCGCTGGAGCGGGCGGACCAGGCCGTCAAGGCGAAGAACGCCTTCCTCTCCCACATCTCCCACGAGATGCGGACGCCGCTGAACGCCATCTTCGGCTTCACGACGCTGGCCAAGACCTGCCTCAAGGACGATCCCGCCTCCGCTGTGGAATACCTCGATCAGGTGGAGATCGCCAGCCGCCAGCTCCTGGACATGGTCACCCAGGCCCTGGACATCTCCAACCTCTCCTCCGCCGCCGGCGTGGCCCAGGAGGAGTGCGACCTCGTCAAAACGATCCAGGAGGTCTGCGGCTTCCTGCGCCCCCAGGCCAAAGAGAAATCCATCCGCTTCTCCCTCGACTGCAGCCAGGTGCGCCACCGGGGGATCTACAGCGACCGCAGGCGCCTGCGCCAGCTGATCCTCAACCTCACCAACAACGCCATCACCTACACCAACTCCGGCGGGGAGGTCTCCGTCACGCTGACGGAGAAGGAGTCCCTGCCGAACAGCCACGCGGTCTTCCAGCTGCAGGTCCGGGACACCGGCGTGGGCATCGAGGAGGAGTTCCTGGAGAGCGCCTTCGATCCTTTCAGCCGGGCGGAGGCCTCCACCCTCAGCGGCGTGCGGGGCATCGGCCTGGGACTGGCCATCGCCAAGAACATCGTCGACATGCTGGACGGCAGCATCTCGGTCGAGTCCAAAGTGGACCAGGGCAGCACCTTCACCGTCACCCTGCCCTTCCGGGTCCAGCCCCTGGCCGAGGAGTCCGGCCGGGCGGCCTCGTCCGCCGCCCTCAGCCTGCGGATCCTCCTGGCGGAGGACAACGAGATCAACCGGGAGATCGAGACGGAGCTCCTGGAGCGGATGGGCTTCCAGGTGGACCCGGTGGTGGACGGCAAGGAGGCGCTGGAGCGCATGCAGGGCGCGTCCCCCGGCGATTACGATCTGCTCATCATCGACCTGCAGATGCCCGTGATGGACGGCTGGCAGGTCTCCGCCGCCGTCCGGGCGCTCCCGGACCCGGTGCTGGCCAGGATCCCCATCATCGCGCTGTCCGCCAACGTGGGCATCAGCGACCGCCGCCGGTCCCTGGAGAGCGGCATCGACGTCCACCTCCCCAAGCCCATGGACCTCAACGTGCTGCTGGAGACCATCGAGAAGATCACGAAGAGGCCCATCACCACATAGTCTATAGGACGGAGCCTCGAGATCGACTTCGATCGGGGGGCTCCGTTTTTGAAGGAGGGCCGCACTATGAAGATCGTCGACGCCCATCTGCACCTCTTCCCTCAGGACGCCGGTACGGAAGAGATGGCCCGGCAGGTGGGCCACCACAACAGCACGGACCACCTCCGCCGGGCCTACGGCGAGCTGGGCATCGTCCATGGCGTCGTCATGGGCAACCGCAGCCTGGATCCCGCCTGCCACCAGTATCCGGAGGACCTGTTCCACTACTGCGTCGGCCTGGACAGCTCCCTGACGGACGGGGGGCTCGATCCGGACTACGTGGAACGGGTGGAGGAGAACTTGAAGCGGGAGAGCTGCTGCGGCGTCAAGCTCTATCCGGGCTACGTCCGCATCCGGCTGTCCGACCCGCTCTACGAGCCGATCTACCGCCTGGCCGCCCGGTACGACAAGCCGGTGGCGGTCCACATGGGCCTCACCGCCTCCTCCGGCGCGCATCTGCGATACGCCCACCCCCTGGTGCTGGACGAGACGGCGGCGGACCATCCCGGGACCCGCTTCGTCATGTGCCACTTCGGGAACCCGTTCCTGGAGTCTGCCGCCGCGGTGGTGGAGAAGAACCCCAACGTGGCCGCGGACCTCTCCGGCCTGCTGGAGGGGCGGGTGGACCTGGACCGCTACTTCGAAGAGCAGGCGGGCTACGTCTCCCAGCTGCGCACCTGGCTGACGGCCATCCAGCGCTGGGACGATCTCATGTTCGGCACGGACTGGCCCATCGTCAACTTGGGGGAATACATCGCCTTCCTCCAGCGCCTCCTCCCGGAAAAGCACTGGGAAGCGGTGCTGTCCGGCAACGCCGACCGTATCTACGGGCTGGGACTGGGGCTGTGACCCGGGCGGAGGGGCAGGTCTCCTAAAACGAGAGGGGCCCGGGAAGGGCCCCTCTCGTGGCTCGCTATCCTTGCCGTCGATGCGGTCCCCGCCGCTTTTTCGGCACTCTGTGGGGCGGAGGAGCGCTGTGCGATC
>NZ_CAJUBK010000028.1 GCF_910584465.1 uncultured Oscillibacter sp. | reverse complement strand
AAAAAGTTCGGAAAACTTCTTGATCTAAATCGCGCAGGAAACCCTTCCTGGGTTTCCCGCACACACCCTTCCTTCCCGTCGATGGAGCTCCCACTACTCTTTCGACATGCCGAAAGGGCCGGGACGCTTCAGCGTCCCGGCCCTTGTTCCGCTCTTCACTCGACCTCGATATGTACCGACTCGTGGAACTCCGGTTCCACCAGTCCGGGGATGTCCACCGCATCGGTGAAGTACAGCTCCCCGGTGTACTCCCGCAGCAGCGACACGATGTAGGGATGGGGCCGCTCGTCGGGCCGTCCCGCCGCCACGCTGACCACCATGGTCTTGGGGGCCAGACGGCTGATGGCCTTGCGGCTGCAGGAGGACAACGACGCGTGGTGGGGCACCTTCAAGATGTCACAGGGCGTCAGCGTCTCATTGTCCCAAGCGATGCAGTACATGTCGCCGCCCAGCACGATCTCCTTCCCGTGGTAGAACAGCCTCTGCCGCAGGCTGGAGATGTTCATGGCCTTCGTCCAGCGCATCAGCGCGAAGCGGTCCCGCTCGCCCCGGAAGGCGGCGTCGTAGACCTCCTTCTGCCGGGGGTAGAGCGCCGGCTCCCCGGCATAGATTTCCATCCGCAGCTCCTCGGTCAGCTGGAGGGACTCCACCTTGTCCCCCGGGATCTCCACGAACTCCCGGACCCGCCCGGGGGCCTCCCGGAGGGCGGAGGCATAGATGTCCAGGCACCGCAGCAGGTTCCGGGCCGCGCCGGGGAGGTCGTTGTCCCCGTCGGGGTCCAGGGGGGCGCTCCCCTCCGGGGGGACGTAGGTGGCCATCAGCCGGTCCACCTCCGCCGCCGCCAGCACCCGGCCCAGCCCCCCGATGTGGTCCCGGTGGAAGTGGGTGGCCAGGAGGATGTCCAGGCGGTCGATGCCCTGTTTTTTCAGGAAGTCCCCGGCGTAGATCCGCTGGGACCGGGGGTCAGTGGGGGCGGGGTGGTCGTCCCGGATCAGCCGGTCGTGGCCGCAGTCCACCAGCATGGCGAAGCGCCGCCGGCCTCCCTCCAGCTCTTGGATGAGGATCGAATCTCCGTTGCCGACGTTGATGAAGTCCAATACCAGCATAAGCCGCGCCCCCTACATATCTTTATTTCACTCAGGATACCATAGCCCGGAGGCTCCCGCAAGGAAAAGCCCCCGCCGCCCCCGCCAAAATTTCGCCGGAAATTTCGACATCCTGACGAAGCCGCCGCAGGCCCGCCCCCAGCCCCTCACCGGCGGACGGCCCTCCCGCCCGCCAGCTCCTCCGCCAGCAGGCACAGCAGCACCGTCAGCAGCATGTCGGCCAGCGTGCAGCCGATCGGCAGGTCCGCCCGCATCAAGAGCCGGTAGGCCACGAAGCCCACCACCCAAACGATCAGGTCCCGCCTGTCGAAGTCCACTCCGGACCGGTCCCGTCTCAGCAGGAAGGCGTCCGCGATCTGGATGGCGATCATCGGCGCGAAGACGGAGCCGATCAGATACAAGAACCCGGTGATGTCGTCCATGGGGAACAGGACCGCCCCGGCGACGCCCGCGGCCGTGACCGCCGCCGCCGTCCACCTGCCGTTGAGCCTGCCGCTGAGGGACTCGGCGGAGATGCCGGCGGACCACGCGTCCAGGAAGGTCGTCGTGACCGTGGACAAGATCAAGACCGCCAGCGCCGCGATGCCCAGCCCCGCCTTCACCAGGATGGCGGCGATGTCCGCCTCTCCGGTGAAGATGGCCGCGCCCATGCCGATGGTGTACATCCAAGTGGAGGTCAGGCCGTATACCACCGCGCTGACCAGGGTCGCCTGGAAGGGCTTTTCCGCCTCCCGGGTGTAGTCGCTGATGAGGGGGAGCCAGCTCAGGGGCATGGCCACCGCCAGCTCCACCCCCGCGCCGAAGGTCATGGCCTCGCCCGGGTCCCCGCCCACAGGCGCGCCGGAGCCGAAAATGACCCAGCAGAGGACCGCCGTCAGCAGGAACAGCGCCGTCATGGAGATCTTGTTAATCCACCCCAGGTCGGTCACGCCCACCAAGATCCACACCAGGATCAGCCCCCCGATGACCAGGCACCAGACCCAGTGTCCGGCGGCGAAGATGCTCCCCGCGGCCAGGGCCCCGTCGTAGATCATGATGGCGGTCCAGCCCGCCAATTGCAGGACGTTCAGCGCCGCGAAGAGCAGGCCGCCCTTCCGCCCGAAGCTCATCTTCACGGTCTCCATGGCGCTCTTGCCGCTCCGCCCGCCGATGAGGCCCGCCAAAAAGAGGAGGACGCAGCCGATCGCGTGCCCGATGACGATGGCGGCGAAGCCCCTCGCGAAGCCCAGGGGGGCAAAGCTGGCGCCGGTCAGGATCTCCGCCAGGGAGACCCCCGCGCCGAACCAGATCAGGCCGTTCTGGAGGGTCGAGGTCTTCTTCATGCCTCCGCCTCCCCGCCGATGAAGCGGCTGCGCAGATCGAACATGTGGTCCATGGGCCCGGATCCCCGCCCCAGGTCCAGCATGGCGGACAGGGCCCCGGAGATGTACTGCTTGGCCCGCTCCACGGAGGTCTCCAGATCGAAGCCCTTCGCCAGGTTGGAGGCGATCGCGCTGGAGAGCGTGCAGCCGGTGCCGTGGGTGTTGGGGTTGTCCACCCGCTTGGACCGGAACCAGCGCCCCCCCTTGTCCTCCTGCCAGAGCAGGTCGTTGGCGTCGTTGACCTGATGCCCGCCCTTGCAGAGCACGGCGCAGCCGTAGGTCCCGCCGATGGCCCGCGCCGCCTCCAGCATGTCCTCCGGCGTGCGGATGGTCCTGCCGGACAGGAGCTCTGCCTCCGGGATGTTGGGCGTCAGCACCGCCGCCAGGGGCAGGAGGCGGCGCTTCAGCGTCTCCAGGGCGTCCTGGTCGATCAGCCGGTCCCCAGAGGTCGCCACCATCACCGGGTCCACCACGATGTTCCCCGCCCCGTACTGCTCCAGCTTGTCCGCGATGGTCTCGATCAGGGGGATGCTGGCGACCATGCCGGTCTTCACCGCGTCGGGGAAGATGTCGGTGAACACGCAGTCCAATTGTTCCGCCAGGAACTCCGGTGTGGACTCCTGGATGCTTTTGACGCCGGTGGTGTTCTGGGCCACCAGGGCCGTGACGGCGCTCAGGGCGAACACCCCGTTGGCGGTCATGGTCTTGATGTCGGCCTGGATCCCGGCGCCTCCGCTGGGGTCGGTCCCAGCGATCGTCAATGCGGTCTTCATGTCTCATTCTCCTTTTTGCATTGAAGTTTTATAGCGCGGCGTGAGGTGGTGCCCCCAACACACCGCGTAGGAAACGGCCTCCGGCCGCTCTCCCCTCACAGCTGTCCCGCCAGCTCCCGCAGCTCCCGCGCCGCCGCCTCCGCGTCCTCCTGGCCGAAGATGCCGGAGACCACCGCCGCGCCGGCCAGGCCCAGGCCCCGCAGCTCCAGGATGTTCTCCCGCCCGATGCCGCCGATGGCGACCACGGGGATGTCCACCGACGCCGCCACGGCCCGGAGGGTCTCCCGCGAGACCGGCCTGGCGTCCCGCTTGGTGCCGGTGGCGAAGGCCGCGCCGCAGCCCAGGTAATCCGCCCCCGCCTCCCTGGCCCGGCGGGCCTCCTCCGCCGAGTGGACGGAGACGCCCAGGATCTTCCCCGGCCCCAGCAGCGCCCGGGCCCGTCCGGCCTCCAGGTCGCTCTGGCCCACGTGGACCCCGTCCGCCCCGGCCTCCAGGGCGGTCTGCACGTCGTCGTTGATGATGCTCACCGCCCCCAGGCGGCGGCACAGGGCGGTGAAGCGTCTCGCCTCCTCCAAAAAGGCGGCGTGGTCCAAATGCTTCTCCCGGAGCTGGACCACCCCGGCCCCGCCCCGGACGGCGGCCTCGATCTGGCGCAGCAGCGCCGCCTCGTCCGCCGCCCAGGCCCGGTCGGTGACAGCATAGAGCCGAAGGCTCTCCGGTCGGATATCCATCGCAAGCTCCTCCTGAAAAATAAAGATCCGCGGACGGACCAATTCGGTCTATCCGCGGCGGTACGCACGCTTATTTCCCTACGTTGGCATGATCCAAATCAGGTTCCGGGTCGGGACCTTCACGGTCCCCTCTCAGCCCGCGCCAGCGGACTCCCCTTTTGTTGTGAGCTTATCATACGCCTTTCCCCCGCTTTTTGCAAGCCCCTTGACAAACTTTTCTCCCCGTGGTATCCTGATCTCGAAAAGCAGGGGAGCCGGGAGGCTGAGAGGAAGCGTACGCTTCGACCCTTTTACCTGACGCGGATAATGCCGCCGTAGGGAGTCGATACGGGACTTTTGACGGCGGCACGCTCCAGGCGGGCCGCCTTGCTTTTTGAAGACTTCCAGGAAGGAGGGACGCACAGGAGGACATACCGGCGTCCCGGTCTCAGGGCCGGGAGCGGACGGAGGGGGAGCGCCCTGCGTCCGGGCCGGGCCATAAGGCGGGGCCTCCGGGCCCCGGCAGCGATGGGAAGCCGTGTTCCGGCGTGAGAGGAGGCCAGCAAGCCTCGACCGAGATTTCCAGGGCGGGGAGTCCCGCCTGTCCTTGCCATGCAGGGGGAAAGCGCTGCCGCGTGTTCCTCTTTGCGACTCTGCTTGTGAAGGAGCTTCTACGATGAAAAACAGATCCGTCCAAAAGCTGGCCATTGCCGGGGCCTTCTGTGCCCTGGCGGTGGTGGGCAGCATGTTCCTCACCTTCCCGGTCTTCGGCAGCAAGTGCGCCCCGGTCCAGCACATGGTCAACGTCCTGTGCGCCGTGTTCCTGGGGCCTTGGTATGGTTTGGCCGCGGCCTTTGCGGCAAGCCTGCTCCGGAACCTCCTGGGCTGGGGGAGCCTCCTGGCCTTCCCCGGCAGCATGTGCGGGGCCCTGCTGTGCGGCCTGGCCTATTGGAAGACCAAAAACCTTACCCTCACCCTCCTGGCCGAGGTCCTGGGCACCGGCGTCCTGGGAGGCCTGGCGGCCTATCCCGTGGCGAAGCAGATGATGGGCCTGACGCCGGAGACCTATACCGTCTACATCATCCCCTTCCTGATCTCCACGGCGGCGGGCTCCATCCTCGCGGGAGCGCTGGTGTACGCCCTGCAAAAAAGCGGGGCGTTGAGATCCATGCAGTCCGCACTGGAGCGGTAGATCCTATCCAACAGGAGGCCCTATGACGACGCCTGACTTCACCCTGCTGGAGGCCGTCCGCCTCCGCCGCCCCCTGATCCACTGCATCTCCAACCTGGTCTCCGCCAACGACTGCGCCAACCTGGCCCTGGCGGTGGGGGCCAGCCCCATCATGGCCCAGGCCCCCCAGGAGATGGCGGCGATCGCCGCCGCCGGCGACGCCGCCGTGCTGAACACCGGCACGCCCAGCGAGGAGAAGTTCCGCGCCTGCCTCCTCTGCGGGCAGGAGGACGCCCGGCTGGGCCGTCCGGTCATCCTGGACCCCGTGGGCGTAGGGGCCAGCCCCTGGCGGCTGGAGCGGACGGAAGCCCTGCTGGACGCCTTCGCCCCCGCCCTCCTCCGGGTGAACCTGGGGGAGGCCCAGGCCCTCCTCCACCAGGCGAGCCAGGAGCGGGGCGTGGACAGCCCCGCCGCCGGGGGGGACCTCTCCCAGCGCGCGGAGACCGCCCGCCGCCTGGCCCTCGAGCGGGGGACCGCCGTCCTCCTCTCCGGACCGGAGGACATCGTCACCGACGGCGGCGCCCTTTGGCGCGTCTCCGGTGGCTCTCCCCGGATGGCCCAGATCACCGGCACGGGCTGTATGCTCTCGGTGCTTTGCGGCGTGTTCGCCGCCGCGGCCCCGGATATCGTCACCGCCGCCGTCACCGCCGCCGCCTTCTGGAAGTCCTGCGCCCTCCGGGCCGAGGAGCTGGCCGGCGGGCGGGGGCCCGGCAGTTTCCATGCGGCCCTGTTCGACGCCGCCGGGACCCTGCGGGCGGAGGACTGTGCCGCCGGAGCGCGGGCGCGCCTCCTGTAGACCGCGTCCCCGTCCGCCGTTTCGGCGGGCGGGGCAAGTTTTCAAAAACGAGAGGGGCCCTTCCCGGCCCCCTCTCGTGACGCTCCTCCTCCCCGTTGACGGAAGCCCCCACTCCTTTTTCGACACTTTGCGCATCCCCGCCCGCCGTGACGGCGGGCGGGGATGCCGCTTTCGGCGATTTCCCCTAAATCGTCCGCATGGTATAGACAGGCCGGCCATACGATGTTATAATGAGGTCTTGAATGTGAACAGGGAGGCTATGCGAATGGGATTATGGGAGACCATGCTGGTCACCGCCGCCGCCGGGATCGGGGGCACCGGCTTGGGCGGGCTGCTTGCCACGCTCTTCCGCCGGGACTCCGGCCGGGAGGCCAGCCTGCTGCTGAGCTTCGCCGCCGGGGTGATGGTGTCGGTGTCCTGCTTCGGGCTTTTGACCGAGGCCGCCGCGCCGGGGTCCATGCACCTGGTGGTCATGGGCGTGTTCCTGGGTTGCGGCATCACCGCGGGGCTGAACGCCCTTTTGGACCACGGACGCCCCACCGGGGGGCTGGTGCTGGCGGGGCTGGTCATGGCCGCCGCCATCGCCCTGCACAACGTGCCGGAGGGCATGGTCATCGGCGCGTCCTTCATCGGCGGCACCGTCCGCCAGGGGTGGACCATGGCGGCGGTCATCGGCCTGCACAACATCCCGGAGGGCATGGCGATCTCCGCCCCCATGGTGGCGGGCGGTGAACGCCGCTGGCGCGCGGCGGGCCTCGCGGCGCTTTCCGGCGCGCCCACGGTGCTGGGCGCGGCCCTGGGCTACTGCCTGGGCACCCTGGGCCCCACGGCCTTGACCCTGACCCTCAGCTTCGCCGCCGGGGCGATGCTGTACGTGGTCTTCGGCGAGCTGCTGCCCGAGGCGGCGGGGCTCTGGAAGAGCAAGCTCCCCGCCCTGACGGCGGTGCTGGGCATCTTAGTCGGGATGCTGATCGCCTGAACATCGGACAAGGGAGGGGCGGCATGGCTTCGGCCATGCCGCCCTTTTTTTATGCCGGCTCGTCTCCCGCCGCCTCCCGGTAGTAGACCACCAGCAGATCCACCACGGTCCCATAGGACTGGATGCCCCGCTCCTCGCCATAGCTCTTGAGGAGGCCGTCGTAGATCCGGTTGGACGCCTGCTGGACCACGGTGTCCTGGAACTGGGCCCAGTAGGCGTTGTTGTACGCCAGGTCCAGCCGCACCTCCTCCGGCAGCTCCTCCCGGATGGCCCGATAGGCGTCCGGGTCCTTGGGATACAGGGCGTTGCCCAGGTACACATAGCCGATCAGCCAGCCGGAGTACACATAGGCCGGGTCGCCGCAGGCGGTGGAGGCCAGCACCGCCAGGAAGTTGCACTCCTGCTCCGAGGCGAACCCCCTTTGATGGGCCAGCTCGTGGGCGATCGTCGAGGGCAGCATGCAGGCGGGGCTGTCTACGTTGACGTTGGACTCCCCGGTATAGGCACAGTAGAACCCGGTGAAATCCATGGCGCTCATGAGCCGGGAGAAGGCCATGGGCTTCACGCCCGGGTCGTCGAACTCCAGGAAGGGGAAATCCTCCGCGATCTCGTCGTAGACGCGGACGCTATGGGCCAGGATGTCCTCCCTGGGGACGGCGAACAGCCCGTGCCCGTCCCGCGCCACGGCCTCCGACGCCTCGGCGGTCCGGAGGGCGAAGTACTCCGTCACCGCCCGGAGATCCTCCAGGGCCACGGGCTGGGCACGGATGCCGGACTTGTCCTGGAAGCTGTCCGTCCAGAAGTTCACCCCCCACAAAAGGCAGAACGCCGCCCAGACGGAGAGCCCGCCGCAGACCGCCCCCAGCGCCGCGCGGTAGGCCCGCTCCCACCGCCGCCCCCTGGCCCTGACCACGGCGGCAGCGCTCCAGACCAGATACCCGGCGGCGGCCAGCGCCGCCAGCACATAGACCGCCTCCATCACGGAGAAGGGGACCAGGTAGCACACCCGCCCGATCCCCCGCCGGAAGGGCCCCGTGATATGGTCCGCCAGGGCGTTCATCAGCCTCCGGTCCCCCCGGAAGAGGAAGTACGCCAGCAGCGCCCCCAGGTCTGCCAAAAACCAGATATGGAGTTTTTTGTGCTTCAAGAAAAACGCTCTCATGCTCACTCCGCCGCCGCCAAAAGCTGCTTCGTATACTCCTCTTTCGGGTGGTCGAAGATCTCGTCCACCGTCCCCTGCTCCACGATGCGGCCCCGCTTCATCACCAGCACCCGGTCGCAGAGC
This sequence comes from uncultured Oscillibacter sp., assembly GCF_910584465.1. GTDB lineage: Bacteria > Bacillota > Clostridia > Oscillospirales > Oscillospiraceae > Oscillibacter. Next base: position 22,542 of record NZ_CAJUBK010000028.1, on the reverse strand, counting down.
TGATACACCACGTTCAGGTCGTGGGAGATGAAGAGGTAGCTCAGGTCCAGTTCCCGCCGGAGGGACCGGAGCAGGTCCAGGATCTGCGCCTGGATCGTCACGTCCAGGGCCGACACCGGCTCGTCGGCGATCAGGAACTTCGGCCGCCGGATCAGTGCCGCGGCGATGCTCACCCGCTGGCGCTGGCCTCCGGAGAGCTCCGAGGGCCTGGCCCGCAGGCACTCCTCCGGCAGCTCCACCCGCTCCAGCATCTCCCGGACCCGGCGCTCCCGCTCCGCCCTGCCGTATTTCCCATAGACCCGCAGGGGCTCCTCCAGGGTCCAGGCCACGCTGTAGAAGGGGTTCAGGGAGCTGTAGGGATCTTGGAAGATCATCTGGGGCCGCTTGGTATAGTGGGTCACCGTCCCCCGGTCCGGCCGGACGATGCCCAGGATGGTCCGGGCCAGGGTGGACTTCCCCGTGCCGGACTCGCCCACCAGGCCCAGGATCTCCCCGTGCCGGACGTCGAAGGTGACGTCGTGGAGGACCTCCTGGCGCTCCTTCCTCCCGAACGGCCCGCCTCTTTCGGTATAGCCGCTGTCCACGTGGCTGAGCGACAGGACCAGCTCCCCGCTCATCGTCCTCCCTCCTTCCGCTGCCGGGTGGGGATCGCGGCGATCAGCCGCCGGGTATAGGGATGCTGCGGGCGGCGGAAGACCTCCTCCGAGGCCCCCTCCTCCACCAGCACGCCCCTCTGCATCACCGCCACCCGCCCGCAGAGCCTGCGCACCACGTTCAGATCGTGGGAGATGAACAGCATGGACATACCGGACTCCCGGTTCAGCTTTTTCAGCAGCTCCAGGATCTGCGCCTGGATGGTCACGTCCAGGGCCGTCGTGGGCTCGTCCAGCAGCAGCAGCTTCGGCGACCCGATCGCCGCCGCCGCGATCATCGCCCGCTGGAGCATCCCGCCGGAGAGCTGGTGGGGGTACTTGCCGTACACCGCCTCCGGCTCCGGCAGCTCCACCGCCGCCATGGCCTCCAGCGCCCGGCGGCGGCGCTCCTCCCGGCCCATCCGGGTGTGGATCCGCAGGACCTCCTCCACCTGGGGGCCGATCTTCATCAGGGGGTCCAGGCTGGTCTGCGGCTCCTGGAAGACCACGCCGATGTCCTTCCCCTGGATCTTCCGCAGGGCCGCCCGGTCCGCGTGGAGCAGCTCCGCGCCGTCCAGCCGGATCTGCCCGGAATACTCGCACTGCTTCCGGGGCAGCAGCCCCGCCACGCTCATGGCGGTGACGCTCTTGCCCGAGCCGGACTCGCCCACCAGGCCCACGATCTCGCCCTGCCCGATGGAGAGGCTGATCCCGGCCACGGCCTCCCGGTCCCGCGTCCGGAAGCGGACGTGGAGGTCTTGGATCTCCAGCATCACGCCACCCCCTTGTCCCGCCGCCGCAGGCCCTCGCCAAGCAGGCCCACGCTGAACACCAGCAGCACGATGATAAGGCCCGTCCCGGCGGCGTACCACGGCGCGGCGAAGAGCATCCCCTGGGCCTCGGAGAGCATATAGCCCAGGGAGGCGTCCGGGGGCGTCACGCCGATGCCCAGGAAGCTCATGGACGCCTCCGCCAGCACGGCGTTGTTGAACCCGATCGTCAGGGCGGGCAGCAGCACCGGCGCCGTGTTGGGCAGCATATGCACCGCCAGGATCCGGGCGCTGGAGGCCCCCATCAGCCGGGCGCTCTTGATATAGTTCACGTCCCGCAGCGAGGCGAAGGCCGTGCGGCTCACCCTGGCGAAGCTTGGGATGAACACCAGCCCCAGGGCGATGATGACGTTGGACTTCTTCCCCGGCTCCAGGACGGAGATGACCACCAGGGCCAGCAAAATGCTGGGGAAGGCCGTCAGCGCGTCGTTCAGTCGCATCAAGATCTCGTCCGCCGGGCCGCCGAAATACCCGGTCAGGGCCCCGACCAAAGACCCGCACACCGCGCCGATGCCCAGGGTCGCCAGGGCGATGGACACCGTGGACCCGGCCCCCTGGAGCACCCGGCTGAAGATGTCCCGGCCGAAGTTGTCGGTCCCCATCCAGTGGGCCAGGGAGGGCGCGTCGAATTTCGGCCCCGCCGCCATGGCGTTGGGGTCGTAAGGCGTCCAGAAAAAGCTCAGTAGGATCAGCGCCGCCAGGGCGCCGGTCAGCGCCAGCCCGGCGGTGAGGAAGCCGCTGCGTCTTTTCATGCCGCACCTCCGAACCGGAGCCGGGGGTCGATCCGCTGGTCGATCAGGTCCGCCAGCGTCCCCGCCAGCACCACCCAGAAGGCCAGGATGACCACGATGGCCTGGACCACGGGGTAATCCCGGTTGTGGATGGAGGTCACCAGCATCCGCCCCAGGCCGGGGATCACGAAGACCTGCTCCACCACGATGCTGCCCGCCACGATCTCCGCCATGGTCTGGGCCAGGAAGGTGACCACGGGCGGCAGGGCGTTTTTCAGCACGTGCCGCCGCAGGACCTGTCCCCGGTCGTTGCCCCGGGAGATGGCGGTGCGGACGTAATCCTTCCCCAGCTCCTCCTGGACCGTGCCCCGGAGCATCCGGGCCGTCATGGCGATGCGGGGGATGGCCAGGGCCACGGCGGCGAACAGCAGATAGAGCGCCGCGCCGCCCAGGTCCTGCTTCGCGTCGGGGAACTGCCCCGGCGTGAACCACTTCAGCCCCACGCCGAAGATCCAGGACAGCAGGATGCCCGTGAAGAAGGGCGGCACCGCCATGCCCAGCTGGTTGAGGGCCGTCCGGGCCCCCTCCAGACGCCGCCGCCCGGCGGACCAGAGCCCCAGCGGGATGGACACCGCCGCGATCAGGGCGAAGCTCATCAGGCTCAGGCAGAGCGTCAGCCCCACCTTGGGGGCCAGGATGTCCCACACCGGCTGATGATAGCTGGTGGACACCCCCAGGTCCCCGGTGAAGAAGCCCAGGAGCCACTCACCATACCGGACCGGCAGGGGCCGGTCCAGGCCCAGCTCCGCCCGGAGGGCCGCCAGCCGCTCCGGCGTGGCGGAGGTGCCCAGCATGACGGTGGCGGTATCGGAGATCAGGTCGAAGGCCGCGAACGTCAGGAAGGAGACGATCGCCATCGTCGCCAGCAGCGCGGCGGCCCGTTTGAGTGCGTATTTCATAGCATATCCCCTCCGAAACGAGGGAGAGCGGAGGGGGAGGGCAAGCCTGCCCGGTCTCCGCCCTCCACTCTCTCAAGCCCCCGGACCGTCACGCGGTGTAATGGATGCCGGACAGGTCCAGCACGTAGATGGGATAGAAGCGCACGCCCTCCAGCCCCTTCCGGACGGCCACCAGGTCCGCCAGATCCTGGATGTACACATTGGCGGCGTTCTCCGTCAGGTTGGCCTCCGCCTGCTTGTACGCGGCGGTCTGGGACGCGTCGTCCGCCGCCGTCACGGCCTGCTGGAACAGCGCGTCATACTCCGCGTCATTATAATTGATGAAATTATTGCTCGCGGTAGAAGTGAAGCGCTCCAGCAGGGCCCGGGCCGTCATGGTGGAGGCGTCCACGCCCACCACGGTGGACTGGAACTGCCGCCCGGCGTACACGTCGGAGAGCCAGGTCCCCCACTCCACCAGCTGGATCTCGGCGGTGACGCCCACCGCCTTCAGCTGCTCCACGATCACCTGGGCGGTATCGATGTGGGGCTGGTAGTTGGAGGGGACGGTGATGGTCATGGAGAACCCGTCGGGATAGCCCGCGTCGGCCAGCAGGGCCTTCGCCTTCTCCACGTCGTGGCCGTAATAGTTGGTCAGGCTCTCGTCGAAGTACTTGCCGAAGGCGGGGTACATGCTGGAGCCGATCAGGCTGCCGTACCCGTCGAAGGCCAGGTCCAGGATCTGCTGGCGGTCCACGGCATAGCACAGGGCCTGCCGGACCCGCACGTCGTCGAAGGGCTTTTCGGCGTTGTTCAGGTACATGGCCTGGACCAGGTTCATGGTGCCCTCTTCGATGTTGAAATCATCCCCCAGCTGGGCCACCTGGGTGCTGGTCAGGTGGGCGAACAGGTCCACCGCCCCGCTCTGGAGGCTCATGAGGATGCTGTCCGCGTTCTCGATGATCTTATAGGTGACTTTATCCAGATAGGCCGGCTCGCCCCAGTAGCCGGCGAACTTCTCCAGGACGATGTTGTCCTGGGCGGCACGGGAGACGAACTTGAAGGGCCCCGTCCCCACGGGGGCGGTGTCCTGCCCGTCGTATCCCTCGGGGAGGACGGCCAGCGTCAGGCAGGACAAGAACTCGGCGTTGGGCTGGTCCAGGGTCAAGGTGACGGTGTCCACTTTGGCCTCGGCGTGCTGGATGGAGGAAAGGGCCTCCACCGGGAGGACATCGGCCTCCCCGCCCTCCATGCAGCGCCGGATAGACCAGAGGACGTCGGTCCCGGTCACGGGGTCGCCGTTGTGGAACTCGATCCCCTCCCGGATGGTGAAGGTATAGGTCAGCCGGTCCTCGGAGATCTCATATCTTTCCGCCACGGCGGGGATCAGGTCCCCGTCGGGGGTGGGCTTCATCAAGCCCTCGAACACGTTGAACATGACCTCTTTGGTCCCTGCCGCCACGGCTTTGTGGGGGTCAAGGCTCTCGTCCAGGTCCTGGGCGATGCCGACGGTGATCTCATTGGGCCGATCCGCCGTGGGCTGTGCCTGCGCGTCTTGGGAGCCGCTGGTCTGTCCGTCGTCTGCCGCCTTTCCCGCGCTGCCGTCTCCGCATCCGCAGAGTACGGCGCACAGGAGGCCCAGCAGAAGAAGGAGCGCCAAAAGTTTCTTCTTCATGTCTGCTTCCTTTCATCACTGCCCGGCATCGGGTCAGTGTTGGACGGGGAAACTGTCCCGCCCAGACAAGATCGTTCGGCTCTATTCAGTTGTATGGGGCCATACGGATAGAATAAAGCCCTGGGGCGCTCCGGTCTCCCGGGAGCCCCAAGGCCGTATTGTACACGAAGCGGAGGAAGATCGCAATAGTTTTCACAAACTTTCCTCAATTTTTCCCCTTGTCCGCCGGGCCCTCTCCCGGCGGCTTCGGGCCGTGGGCCCCGCCGGCGGCGTAATCGGCGCACTCCACGGGCAGGCCCTTCTTCCGCAGGCGCACGTCCATGAAGAAGTCGATCAGGCACCGCAGGCACGCGCACACCGGCACGCCGAAGAACATGCCCACGATGCCGAAGAAGCTGCCGCCCACCAGGATGGCGATGATGACCCACAGGCTGGAAAGGCCCGTGGTGTTCCCCAGGATCTTCGGCCCGATGACGTTGCCGTCCAGCTGCTGGAGGGCCAGGACGAAGATCAGGAAATACAGCGCCTGCTTGGGGGAGACCAGCAGGATGAGGAAGGTGCTGGGGATGGCCCCCAGGAACGGCCCGAAGAAGGGGATGATGTTCGTCACGCCCACGAAGACGGACACCAGGGGCGTATACGGGAAACGCAGGATAGAACAGCCCGCGAAGCACAAAATACCGATGATGATGGAGTCCAGCAGCTTCCCCCGGACGAAGCCGGAGAAGATGCTGTCCGCCCGCCGCACGCCCCGGAGGACCAGCCCCACGTCTTCCCTGGAACACAGGCTGTACACCAGCTTCCGCCCGTAGGCGGCGCAGCGCTCCTTGGTCGCCATCAGGTAGATGGAGGCGATGACCGCCACCAGCAGGTCCTTGACGAAGTTCACCAGGCTCAGCACGCCGCCGGACACGGTGGTCATCACCGTCTGGAGCTGGGGGAGGACGTCGTTGGTCAGCAGCCGGTCGAAGTTCTGGAAATAGGCGTTCATCTGCTCCCCCACCCGCGCCGCGGTCTCGGGATAGGTCTCCAGCAGGTGGGTCACCCAGCCGCTGATGGTGCTGTAGTAGTCGTCTATGTTGGCGATCAGCTGGAGGATGCTCTTATACAGCTCCGGCATCAGCACGGAGGCCAGCAGATAGATGAAGAAGCAGATCACCAGCCAGCTCAGCAGGATGCTGGCGGTGCGGACCGCCGCCGCGGCGGAGCGGCTGCGCGTCCTCCCCGCCCGGCGGGGGAAGAGCTTCCGCTCGAAGAAGTTGACCATGGGGGTCAGCAGATAGGCGATGAAGGCCCCGTAGAGGATGGGGCGCACCGACGTCAGCACCGCCAGGATCGTCTTCCCTCCGAAGAGCGTGTCGTAAAACAGCAGGATGGCGGCAGCGGCCAAAAACGCCGTCACGCCCATGCCGATGTAGTCCTTTTTCCGTTCCACGGTCCCTACCTTCCTTTCCCGGCCCGGTGAAAGACCGTCCCCCCGGACCGGGGCGCCTCCCGGCCTTCGCCGGGGCCTTGGAGCGCGGGGACGCGTCCCTCCCGGGACCCTCCCCCGCCGCCTCCCTCCCGCCGGAGGAAGCCCCCTTTTCGATCCGCTCTCCTCCTCATTCTACACGAGGGCGCAGGGAATTGCAATCCTCATTTTCCCGTGATATACTAGGGGGGACGCTTTTTAACGGCATTTTGATGCCGTCCTATGGTATGCTGGATACATCGAGGTGACAGCTTATGAAACAGCGCAGGCTCCTGATGATCGTCAACCCCCGGGCCGGGAAGAGCAAGTCCCACGGCCCCCTGTTCGACGCCGCCGCCGTCCTCTCCCAGGCGGGGTATCTGCTCTCCATCCACATGACCACCGCCCCCGGCGACGCCGCCGAGACCGCCCGGCGGGAGGGCGGGCGCTACGATCTGGTCGTGGCCGTCGGCGGCGACGGGACGCTGAACGAGGTGGTCTCCGGCCTGACCCGGCTCCGCCGCCCCCCGCTCCTGGGCTACCTGCCCCAGGGCAGCACCAACGATTTCGCCGCCAGCCTCCATGTCTCCGGCGACCCGGCGGAGGCCGCCGCCGCCATCGCCCGGAACGTCCCCCGCCAGCTGGACGTGGGCTGCTGGAACGGGCGGAGCTTTTTCTACGTGGCCTCCTTCGGGGCCTTCACCCGGAGCAGCTACGCCGCGCCCCAGGCGTCCAAGAACGCCCTGGGCCATTTCGCCTATATCCTGGAGGGCATGAAGGACCTGAGCACCCTCCGGCCCTACCAGGTCCGCCTCACCGCCGACGGGGAGATCCTGGACGGGGAATACCTCTTCGGCGCGGTCTGCAACTCCACCTCCATCGGCGGGCTGATGAAGCTCGACCCGGAGCGGGTGGTGCTGGACGACGGCCTCTTCGAGCTGCTGCTGATCCCCAGCCCCAAGACCGCCGCGGGCCTGCAGAGCCTGGTCCACGCCCTGCTGAACCAGGAGTACGACAGCCAGGGGCTGGTCTTCCGCCACGTCTCCTCCCTCCATCTGGAGACGGAGGAGGACCTGCCCTGGTCCCTGGACGGGGAATACGCCCCCAGCGCCCCGGCGGTGGACATCGAGAACCGCCGCCAGGGCCTGACCATGCTGCTGTGAGCGGCGAGCTGGAGCGGCTCCGCCGCCGGTTCGAGGCACACACGCCGGGCCTCCTGGGCGCGGAGCGGAGCTATGCCGTCCTCGCCCCCCTGGTGGAACGGCCGGACGGCCTCCACCTCCTCTTCGAGGTCCGGGCCCCCCAGCTCCGGCAGGGGGGCGAGGTCTGCTTCCCCGGCGGGCGGATGGAGGCCGGGGAGACGGCGGCGGAGTGCGCCCTCCGGGAGACGGAGGAGGAGCTGTCCATCCCCCGGCGGGAGGTGGCCCTCCTGGGCCGGCCGGACTTCATCTGCAACCAGCGGGGCTTCCTGCTCCAGCCGGTGCTGGGGCTGGTGTCGCCCCGGGGCCTGGCGGCCATGCGACCCTCCCCGGCGGAGGTGGCGGAGGCGTTCACCGTCCCCCTGGCCTTCTTCCGGGAGACCGAGCCGGAGATCTGGCGCTACGACCTGATCCCCCGGGTGCCGGAGGCGTTCCCTTACGGCGCCGTGGGCATCCCCCGGGATTACGCCTGGAGCCGCGGACAGGTGGAGCTCCCCATCTGGCACCACCGGGGCCATGTCATCTGGGGCATGACAGCGCGGGTGGTGCGGGAGATCGCGGGATAAAAAGACCAAGGAGACGGGCTTCCCCGTCTCCTTCCGTTCAAGCGCCCGCCTCGGCGGCCCCGCCGCCCTCGATCCGGCTGGCGATATAGGGCTCCACCTCGTCGAAGCCGATGTCCAGCGCCGTGGCCAGCTCCCCGTAGAGCAGGCGCTCCGCCTGCTTCATATACCGCTCATCCACCATGCCCAGCCGCCGGTTCTTGGACTCCGCCTGGCCCCGCTTGTGGTGGATGGCCTTCATCATCTCGATCAGGGCCTGGTGCCCCCCGTCCCGGACGGCGGTCTGGTACTGCTGGGCCAACGCCTGGGCCGTGCCTCCCCGGCACGCCGCCGCCTGGATGCCGGGCATCCGGTCGATCAGCGCCTCCGCCTCCTCCCGGCTGATCACCGGGCGCATGGGCACCTTCACGCTGTCCACCGGGGCGTAGATCACCCCGTCCTGCCACAGGGGTCGCAGGACATAATACTGCCGTCCCCGGGCCCCGCCGGGCTGGTCCAGTTTCGTGACCTCCTCCACCCGGCACACGCCGGTGGATCCATATACTACCAGTTCTCCAGGCTGAAACATGAAGACCTCCTCCTCCGTGGGGCCGCTCTCAGCCCCGCATCCATCCGTGCTCCTCGGCTTCGCTCCTATAGTTTACCACACTTTTGATGGAATATGTAAGAGAAATTTTGCAAATATCAGCAATTTCTCCGTTTTTACCCAAAAAGGATTGACAAATATCCCCAATTTCTTTATGATGGGGCTGTCGCCGGACCTCCGTCCGGCCTATCGAACACGAAAAGGAGCGTATCCAAGATGAGCATCGACATCAAGGCCAAGATCGAGGAGCTGACCGCCAAGCTCCAGAAGGACCCCGCCCTCCTCAAGAGCTTCCAGGAGGACCCTGTGAAGGCCCTGGAGGGACTGATCGGCGTGGACCTGCCGGACGATCAGCTCAAGCCCCTGGTCGCCGGCATCAAGGCCAAGCTGGCTGCCTCCGACCTGGGCGGCAAGCTGGACGGGCTGAAGAAGCTGTTCTGAGCCTGTGGGAAGCGCGGCGCTCCGGAAGATCCGGAGCGCCGCGCTTCAGCCTGTCGAAAACGTCTTTTCGACAGGCTGAGCAAGTTTTCAGGGCTTTTAAAAAAGTCCTGAAAACTTTTTTATCAAAAACGAAAGGGACCCCTCCTGGGTCCCTCTCGTAACGCTCTTCCTTCCCGTCGAGGAAGTCCCCCTTGCTTTTTTGACGCTCCGGAGCGCCGCGCTCCCTGCTGCCGGGTCATGCGATGGCGTCATAGACCGCCCGGCTGATCTCGCCGCAGACGGCGTAGATGCCGCAGGCATCCTTCCCGCCGTCGGCCCCGGTGGTCAGCACCACCACGCCGTCCCCGGTGGAGGGGTCGTAGCTGAGAAGGTTATACACGCCGTAGGCGCTGCCGGTGTGGTAATACAGCGCCTCCCGGCCATAGGTCCCGGGCCGCAGCCGCATGGGCAGGGCCTGATAGGTCCCGTCGGGGAGCGCCCGGGCGCTGTGGCCCTCCATCCGCTCCACGGACGCCGCCTCCATCAGCCGCACCCCCTCGAAGCAGCCGTCCCCCGCCAGCAGGGCCGCCAGCTTCGCCATGTCCTTGGCGCTGGTCGTGAACCCTCCGGCGAACTGCCGCCCCGTGGCCCCCGGCGCGCTCCAGCGGGCGACGCTCCGCACCGAGTCGGCGGAGCGCCCCAGCGAACGGGTCCGGTACAGCGGGGCGATGAGCTCCGGCTGTTCCAGCGCCCCGGCGGCGAAGGCCCCGTCCGCCCCCACGAAGTCCAAGACCCGCTCGCTCAGCACGTCGTCCAAGTACCGCCCCGAGGCCAGCTCCAGCGTCTGCCCCAGGATGCCGAAGGCGTGGTTGTTGTAGTTCCAGCTGCCCAGGCTCCCCGGCGTGCCGCCGCCGTAGCCGGACTTCGAGCCCAGCTGGGCCTTGACGCCCTCGTAGTCCCAGGCGATGCTCTCGCTGTTCAGCAGGGTGGATGTGTGGGTCAGGATCGAGCGGATCGTGACCGGCTTCCACAGGGCCGTGCCCCAATAGGCGCCGATGCCGGCGTCGTAGTCCACCGCGCCCTCCTCCTGCAGCAGGGCGGCGCAGAGGCCCACCGCCACTTTCGAGAGGGAGGCCACCCGGATCTTGTGCCGGTCGGTCATGGGCACGGTCCCCTGCACCGCCCAGCCGTACCGATACGTATCCGTCACCGCGCCGCCCTCGACGACGGCCACCTGGACCCCCACCGCACCGTGGCGGCGGGCGGCGGCGGCGACGGCCTGGGCGATCGCCTCGTGGCGCTCCCTGGAGCGGCTGGCAGTCCCGCCCTCCGGCAGGGCCAGCTCCCCCGCCAGGGGGTCCCGCTCCCGCTCCAGACGGGCCAGGATGCACGCCAGCTGGAGGCGGGACACCGGCAGGTCCGGATAGATCCCGTTGTCCGTCATGCCCTCGTACAGCCCCCGGTCGAACACCCAGTCCATCGCCTCCCGCGCGTAGGCGGGGACCTCCTCGCCCTCCGCGCAGACCGCGGTCCGGCAGGTCATGTCCTCCCCCCGCCAGGCGGCGAAGCGGTACAGCATCGCCGCCAGCTGGCTCCGGGTCACAGGAGAGGCGGGCGCGAAACGCCCCTCCCCCATACCGCCGCTGACCCCCGCGCTGCCGGCCCAGGCCACGGCGTCCCGATATTCCTCCGGCACGTCTCCATACCCGCACTCGTCCACCCGGACCTGGACGCCGCTGAGCCGGTACAGGGCGGCGACGGCCTCCCCCCGGCTCACCGGCTCCTCCCCGCCGAAGGCCCCCTCCGGCCCTGTCTCCAGCAGTCCCCGATAGACCGCGTAGCAGGCGGCGTCCCGGTGCTCCTCCGGGACCCCCGTCACCGCCGCCGCCCGCATGTCCGCCAGGCTCCCGGCGGGCCCGGCGGTCTCCGCCAGGACGCATCCGGCCTCCGGCGCCTCTTCGGCCGGCGCGGCCTCCCCCGGCGCGGTCTCTCCCGGGACGGCCTCTCCCGATGCGGTCTCTCCCAGGACGGTCTCTCCAGATGCCGCCTCCGCCGCCCCGCATCCCCGGTCTTTCGCCGCCTCCGCCAGGGGCGGCACGGCGCATGTCCCCACCAGCGCCAGCGCCAGGAGCGCCGCCGCTATCCATCGTTCCCCCATGATCTCCCATCCCTCTTTTTCCGGCATATCCCGGTATCTTTCCCCATTATAGCCGCCGCTTCGACGGCTGTCAATCTTCCCTCCCGCCGGGGGATCTGGTCGATATCCCCCAGGTCCCCGCCGGTTTTGTCCTATAAATTCGGCGGATCCATACTATCCCCCGCCGCCCTCCCTCTGGTATAATCACACCTGTTTCGATCTTATGGCTCCCGGAGGACTGCGTCATGCTTCATCTGCTCTTAGCCGTCATCTATCTCTCCTTCATCAGCCTGGGCCTGCCCGACGCCCTGCTGGGCGCGGCCTGGCCCACCATGTACGGCACCTTCGGCGTCCCGGTGTCCTACGCCGGGGCCATCTCCATGATCATCGCCCTGGGCACGGTGGTCTCCAGCCTCCAGAGCGGGCGCCTCACCCGGCTCCTGGGCACGGGGAAGGTCACCGCCCTCAGCGTGGGCCTCACCGCCCTGGCGCTGATGGGCTTCTCCCTCAGCGGCTCCTTCTGGCAGCTGTGCCTCTGGGCCGTGCCCTACGGACTGGGCGCGGGCAGCGTGGACGCGGCGCTGAACAACTACGTGGCCCTCCACTACGCCAGCCGCCACATGAGCTGGCTCCACTGCATGTGGGGCATCGGGGCCAGCCTGGGCCCCTATCTCATGGGCTTCGCCCTCACCGGCGGGCGGGGCTGGCCGATGGGCTACCGCTGGATCGCCTTCCTGCAGATCGGCCTGACCCTCGTCCTGACGGCCGGGCTCCCCCTCTGGCGGATCCACAGCGGCGGGGGCCGGGAGGAGGAAGCCCTCCCCCGCTCCCTGACCCTGGTCCAGGTCTTCCGCATCCCCGGCGTCAAGTCCACCGCCGCCGCCTTCTTCTGCTACTGCGCCCTGGAGCAGACCGCCGGCCTCTGGGCCAGCAGCTACCTCACCCTGCAGCGGGGCGTCCCGGCGGAGACGGCGGCGGGGTTCGCCAGCCTGTTTTACCTGGGCGTCACCGCGGGCCGGGGCCTCAGCGGCTTCCTGACCCTGGCCCTCGATGACCGGCAGATGGTCCGCCTGGGCGAGGGGATCTCCGCCCTGGGCCTCCTCGCCCTCCTGCTCCCGGCGGGGGGAGAGCCCCTGGCCCTGGCGGGGCTGGTCCTCATCGGCCTGGGCTGCGCCCCTGTCTATCCCTGCCTGATCCACTCCACCCCGGACCACTTCGGCGCGGAGAATTCCCAGTCCGTCATCGGCGTCCAGATGGCCAGCGCCTATGTGGGCACCTGCCTGATGCCGCCCCTCTTCGGCCTCATCGCCGCCCATATCGATCCGGCCCTGTTCCCGGTGTACCTCCTGGCCGTCCTCCTGGCCATGTCCGCCGCCCACGAGGGGCTGCTCCGGACCGCCCGGGGGTGAAGCCTCCATCCGTGAAGCCTCCATCCTCCAAGCCCCGGCGGCTCTCCAGGCCCCGGCGGTCCCCTGCGGGACCGCCGGGGCGCTTTTGTCCCTGGCCATGCCGCCGGACCGGGCGGGACGGGGGCGGGCGGTCCGCCCCGGGACGGCGCATCCGGTCCAGATAAAACAGCCGGACCGCAGGATATCCTGCAGCCCGGCTGTCCCGTGTGCGCTGTCCCGGATCTTCGAGATCCGTCATCTCCAAAAGTCCGTCTCCTCCCGCAGGCCGATGGACGCCGCCTTGAAGACCGGATCCTTCCCGTCGCGCCTCTGCTCCAGGTAGTCCTCCAGCGCCCGGATGGCCTTGCCGCCCAAGAGGACGATCACCGGCAGGTTGATCAGGGCCATGACGCCCATCAGCACATCGGCGATGTTCCAGACCAGGCCCACCTCCAGCAGCGCCCCGACGAAGACCAGCGCCACCGCGGCCAGGTCGAACACCATCCGCCCCGCCGGGCCGACCTTCCGCCCGGCGATGTAGTTCATGCAGCCCTCGCAGTAGAACAGGTTCCCCAGCAGGGTGGTGAAGGCGAACAGCAGCAGGGCCAGGGTGATGAAATACGGCCCGAAGGAGCCGAACACCGTCGCCAGGGACGCCTGGACCAGCGGCGCGCCGGTCAGCCCGCCCTTGATGTCCACGCCGGTGCAGAGGGTCATCATGGCCGTGGCGGTGCAGATCAGCAGGGTGTCGATGAACACGGAGAGCATCTGGACCAGGCCCTGCTTCACCGGGTGGGACACGTCCGCCGCCGCGGCCGCGTTGGGGGCGGAGCCGATGCCCGCCTCATTGGAGTAGAGGCCCCGCTTCACGCCCTCCATCACCGCGGACCCGGCGAAGCCGCCGAAGACGGCCCGGAAGTCGAACGCCTCCCGGAAGATCCGGGCCAGCACGCCGGGGAGGGCCCCGATGTTCAGCGCCATCACCAGGATGGCCATGACGATATACAGCACGCCCATGACCGGCACCAGGACGCCGGTGACCTTGACGATGCGCTTCCCGCCGCCGAAGATGCACACCGCCACCAGCAGGGCCAGCACCCCGCCGCCGGCCGCCGCCGCCACGCTGAACTCCCGGCCCCCCAGGACGACGGTCCCGGCGGCGGCGTAAAAGCCGTAGCTGCTGAAGCTGCTGATGAGGTTGAAGGAGCAGAGCATATTGAAGCCCCCGGCGTAAGTGGCGATGAGGGCGGCGGCGAACAGCACGCCCAGGACGCGGCTCTTCAGCGCCGCCTGGATGTAGTAGGACGGGCCGCCGTAGCTGCCGCCCTCCGGGTCACGCTTTTTGTAGATCTGGGCCAGGGTGCTCTCCACGAAGGCGGAGGCCCCGCCCACCAGGGCGATGACCCACATCCAGAACACCGCGCCATAGCCCCCGGCAGCGATGGCGCTGGCCACGCCCACGATGTTGCCGGTGCCCACCCGGCTGGCGGTGGAGACCATCAGCGCCTGGAACGCGGAGACGGCGTTCTCCCCCTTGGGCTTCTCCGACACCACCCGGATGGACTCGGGCAGGAGCCGGAGCTGGACGAACTTGCTCCGCAGGGTGAACCAGAGCCCCACGGCCAGGAGGAGGACGATCAGGATATAGCTGTACATATAGCCGCTGACGGCGTCGATCAGGTCGGAGAACGCTTGATACATGGTCATTCCCTCTCTTTCCCAAAATTCACGGAGAGGTCCGGCCTCTCCGCAGTGCGGCCAGTATATCATGCTCCCCCGCCTTTATACAACCCTAACTTCCCGGATCTCCCCGGGTCTTCGCACTTTCGGCGTTTTGTCCAGTCCCCGCCCCTCCTCCCGTCCCCCGGCGGCGGCGAAAACGCCGCCGTTTTCGGAGATCTCGACAAAAAGCAGCCCCGGACCGGTTGACAAAATTGGCGAATAGGATAAAATAAGTCCAGGACTTCATAAGTTCGGGATCTGCCGGATCGTTGGCCGGATCGCCCAAAGCCCTTGGGACGCCCTTCGATCCAAGGGAGGAGGAGGATGGATGGAAGAGACCTATCTGGCACACCGGTCGGAGGACGGGCGGGAACAGACCGTCCTCGAGCATCTGGACGCGGCGGCGGCGGCATGCGCGCGGTCCGCTTCCGCCTTCGGGGCCGGGGAACAGGGCCGGCTGGCCGGGCTGGCCCACGACATCGGGAAGTATTCCGGCGCGTTCCAGCGCCGGATCCGCGGCGAGGACATCCGGGTCGACCACTCCACCGCCGGAGCGTGGGAGTGCGCGAAGCTGGGCCAGCTCCCCGCCGCCTTCGCCGTGATGGGGCACCACGGCGGCCTCCCGGACGGCGGCGGCAAGACGGACGGCCCGGACCAGGGCACCTTTTGCGGGCGCATGAACAAGGCGGCGGCGGGCCGGCTGGCGCCTTACGACGCCTGGAAGGGGGAGGTGGTCCTCCCCAGGGCCCCCCTCCCCTTCCCGCTCACCAGCCCCCCGGAGATGATGTTCTTCACCAGGATGCTCTACTCCGCCCTGGTGGACGCCGATTTCCTGGACACCGAGGCGTTCATGGACGGAGGCTCCTGCCGGGGCGGCGGCGGCCCCGTGGAGGTGCTCGACCAAACGCTCCAGGCGCATCTCGCCGGCTGGTCCCCGCGGGAGAGCCCGCTGAACGGCCAGCGGAGCGCCCTGCTGCGGCGCTGCACCGAGCAGGGCGAGGCACAGGGCCCCGGCCTGTTCACCCTCACGCTGCCCACAGGGAGCGGGAAGACCTTGTCCTCCCTGGCGTTCGCCCTGCGCCATGCCAAGACGCACGGCCTGAGGCGGATCGTCTACGTCCTGCCCTATACCTCCATCATCGAGCAGAACGCCCAGGTCTTCCGGGACATCCTGGGGGAGGACGATGTGCTGGAGCATCATTCCGGGGTGCTGTACGACCTGAGCGAGGACGCCGGTCCGCAGGCGCGCCGTCTGGCCAAGGCGGCGGAGAACTGGGACCGGCCCGTGGTGGTGACCACCGCCGTGCAGTTCTTCGAATCCCTCTACGCCGCGCGCTCCTCCAAATGCCGCAAGCTCCACAACCTGGCCCAGAGCGTCATCATCCTCGACGAGGCGCAGATGCTCCCGATCCCCTATCTCCGGCCCTGCGTCTTCGCCCTCGCCCAGCTGGCCGCGCACTATCGGGCCAGCGTGGTCCTCTGCACGGCGACCCAGCCCGCCCTGGGGCCGCTCTTCCGGGAGTTCCTGCCGGACCGGCCCCCGGTGGAGCTCTGCCCCGCGGAGACCTATCAGGGCGCGCTCTTCCGGCGGGTCACCTTCCGGCGGGAAGGCGTCCTGAGCCCCCAGGAGCTGGCCGGGAGGCTCAGCACCCTCCCGCAGGTCCTCTGCGTGGTCAACCGCCGCAAGGCCGCGCAGGAGCTTTACCGCCTATTGGACGGGGAGGGCGCGTTCCACCTGTCCACCCTCATGTGCCCCGCCCACCGCAAGCGCGCGCTGGCGGAGATCCGCCGCCGGCTGGACGAGGGGCTCCCCTGCCGCGTGGTCTCCACCTCCCTCATCGAGGCCGGGGTGGACGTGGACTTCCCGGCGGTGTTCCGGGAGGAGGCCGGCCTGGACTCCATCCTCCAATCGGCGGGCCGCTGCAACCGGGGAGGCAAGCGCTCTCCCGACGAGAGCGTCGTCACCATCTTCCGGTCGGAGGGGAAGCCCCCCGCCCTGTTCCGCCAAAACATCGACGCGGGACGCTATGCCCTGGACCATTCCGACCGTCCCGACAGCCCGGAGGCCATCTCCCTCTACTTCCGCGAGCTTTTGGACCTGAAGGGGGAGGAGGCCCAGGACGCGCAGGGCATCCTCCCGCTGATGGGAGACGAACGGGACCGCTTCCCTTTCCGCACGGTCGCCGAGCGCTTCCACCTGATCCAGGAGGGCACCCGGACCGTCTACATCCCCTGGGAGGAGGGCGCGGGCGCGGCGGACCGCCTCCTCGCCGGAGAGCGCTCCCGCAGCCTGTTCCGGGAAGCGGGGCAGTACGGCGTGTCCGTCTACCCGGACCACTTCGGCGCGCTGGACCGCGCCGGGGCCCTGTCGCTGCTGGAGGACGGGAGCGCGGTCCTCACGGACCGTTCGCTCTATGCCGAGGACACCGGGCTGGTCCTGACGCCGCCGGGAGGGGAGGCGATCCTCCTCTGATGACACGGCCCCTTCCATCCCACGCAAACCATGGCAACATGAGATCGCTTTAAAGAAAGGAGTGGACGCCATGCCGATCTCCTTAGAGGTCTGGGGGGATCACGCCTGCTTCACGAGACCGGAGATGAAGGTCGAGCGGGTGAGCTATGACGTGATGACCCCCTCGGCGGCACGGGGACTGCTGGAGGCGGTCTACTGGCATCCGGGGATGCGGTACATCATCGACCAGATCCGCGTCTGCGCCCCCATCCGGACCATGAACCTGCGGCGCAACGAGGTGAAGTCCACCATCAGCGCCCGGACGGCCCGGACGGTCATGGACCGCCGCAGGGGCGCGCTGTACCTGTCCGCCTCGGACGACATCCAGCAGCGGGCCACGCTGCTGCTCCGGGATGTCCGGTATGTGATCGACGCGCACTTCGTCATGACCGACCAAGCCGCGCCGGGGGACAACCCCGGGAAGTTCCAGGACATCCTCAAGCGCCGGGTCCGCCGGGGACAGTTTTACCACCAGCCCTGCTTCGGCTGCCGGGAGTTCCCCGCCCAGTTCAAACTGTGCGAGGAGCCCCCCGCCTGTCCGGAGGAGCTGGAGGGGGAGCGGGACCTGGGCTATATGCTCTGGGATATGGACTATTCCGACCCGTCGAACATCGTCCCCCTGTTCTTCCGGGCCAAGCTCACCGACGGGATCTTGCGCGTGCCCGCGCGGGACAGCGGGGAGGTGATCGGATGATCCTGCAGGCACTGAGCGAGCACTATGAGGCCCTGGCCTCCCAGGGGAAGATCGCGAGGCCCGGCTGGTCGGACGCGAAGATCTCCTTCGCCCTGTGCATCGACGGCGGCGGGGGACTGGAGCGGGTGGTCTCGCTCAAGACCGAGCAGACGCGGGGCAAGAAGACCGCGCTCCTCCCCCGGAGCATCTCCCTCCCGGCCCCGGTCAAGCGCACGGTGGGCATCCTCCCCAATTTCCTTTGGGACAATCCCAGTTATCTCCTGGGCGCGGACGCCAAGGGCAAGCCCCAACGGAGCATGGAGTGCTTCCGGGCCTGCCGGGCGTTCCACCACCGGCTCCTGGACGGGACAGACAGCCCGGCGGCCCGGGCGCTCCTGGCCTTCTTCGACCGCTGGGATCCCGCCGCCGCGGCGGGGCACCCCGCCCTGCAGGAGGACTGGGAGGACCTGATCTCCGGCGCTAACCTGGTCTTCCGGTATGACGGGGCCTTTCTCCACGACGATCCCCTCATCCGCCGGGCCTGGCAGGACCATTACGGCTCCAGCGAGGGCGGGACGCAGATGGTCTGCCTGGTCACCGGCCGGGAGGGGCCCGCAGAAGCGGTCCACCCCTCCGTCAAGGGCCTGGCCGGGGCCCAGTCCAGCGGCGCGGCGCTGGTCTCGTTCAACGCACCGGCCTTCTGCTCCTACGGGCACGAGCAGAACCTGAACGCCCCCGTGAGCAAGTACGCCGCCTTCGCCTACACCGCCGCCCTCAACCATCTGCTCTCGGACCGGGAGCATGTGTACCGGATCGGGGACACCTCGGTCCTGTTCTGGGCGAAAAGCGGCGAGGCCGATTTCCAGACCGCCTTCGCCGCCTGGACCTTCGGCGGGCCGTCGCACTATGACGCGGGGGACCTGGGCAGGATGCTGGGCTCCCTTTTGAAGGGGGAGCGCGTCCAATACGACGAGACCATGCTGGACCCCGGGATGGATTTCTACATCCTGGGGCTCTCCCCCAACGCCGCCCGGGTGTCGGTGCGGTTCTTCCTGCGCGGCTCCTTCGGCGGCTTCCTGCAAAACGTCCAGCGGCACTACGACCGGCTGGAGATCGTCCGGCCCGCCAACGACCGCTTCGACACCATCCCCCTCTGGAGGCTGCTGGACGCCACGGTCAACAAAAAGTCCCGGGACAGCTCCCCCTCCCCGGTCATGGCCGGCGAGACCGCCCGCGCCATCCTCACCGACACCCGCTACCCCGCCTCCCTTTTGAACGGGACCATCCTCCGCATCCGGGCCGACCACGAGGTGGACCGCACCCGGGCCGCCATCCTGAAGGCATACTACCTGAAAGCTCCGCACCCTGAAATCTCGAAGGAGGTCTTGACTGTGTCCCTGAACCCCACCTGCGGCGACCCCGCCTATGTCCTGGGCCGGCTGTTCTCGGTCTATGAGTCCATCCAGTCCGACGCCAATCCGGGCATCAACGCCACGATCAAGGACAAGTATTTCAATTCGGCCGCATCCATCCCGGCCACCGTCTTCCCCATCCTGGGGGGCCTGGCCCAAAAGCACCTGAAAAAGCTGAAGGGCTCCAGCCGGGGCAAGAGCATCTTCTACGAAAAGCAGATCGGGGAGATCGCCGCCCTGCTGGGGACCGGCTTCCCCGCCCGCATGTCCCTCCCCCAGCAGGGGGCGTTCCAGCTCGGCTACTACCACCAGACCCAGGCGCGCTATCAGAAGAAGGAGGAGAAGTAACATGTCCGGACCGATCAAGAACCGCTATGAGTTCGTCATCCTGTTCGATGTGGAGAACGGCAATCCCAACGGGGACCCCGACGCCGGCAACATGCCCCGGGTGGATCCGGAGACCGGGCTCGGCCTGGTCACCGACGTGTGCCTCAAGCGGAAGATCCGCAATTATGTCGAGACGGTGAAAGGGGAGTCCGCCGGCTACCGCATCTACGTGAAGGACGGCACGCCCCTCAACCGCAGCGACGCCGAGGCGTATGCCGCCCTGGACGTCACGGGAGAGACCGTCAAGGCCAAGAAGAAAGAGGACCCCGACCTGGACCGCAAGATCCGGGACTGGATGTGCGCCAACTTCTTCGACATCCGCACCTTCGGCGCGGTGATGACCACCTTCGTCAAGGCGGCGCTCAACTGCGGCCAGGTGCGCGGCCCCGTCCAGCTGGGCTTCGCCCGGAGCATAGAGCCCATCGTGCCCCAGGAGGTCACCATCACCCGGGTGGCCATCACCACCGAGGCCGACGCGGAGAAGAAGGACACGGAGATGGGCCGCAAGTACATCGTCCCCTACGGCCTCTACCGCTGCGAGGGGTATATCTCCGCGAACCTGGCCCAGAAGACCACCGGCTTCTCCGAGGAGGACCTGGAGCTGCTGTGGGACGCCATCCGCGGCATGTTCGAGGACGACCGCTCCGCCGCCCGGGGCAAGATGGCCGTGCGGGAGCTGATCGTGTTCGAGCACGATTCCGCGCTGGGCTGCGCCCCGGCCTGGAAGCTCTTCGACACCGTGCAGGTGGAGCGGGCCGACCCGGACGACCCCGCGCCCGCCCGCTCTTACCGGGATTACCGGGTCACGGTGGACGAGGCCGCCCTCCCGGCCGGCGTCGCCTGCCGGCGGCTGGTATGACGGGCTGGCCGGAGGAGGAGACGCTCCAGCTGGCCGGGCTGCAGCACTTCGCCTTCTGCCGCCGCCAATGGGCCCTCATCCATGTCGAGGGCCTGTGGCGGGAGGATCTGCGGACCGTGGAGGGCAGCCTGTTCCACGCCCGCGCCCACGACAGCCGGCAGCGGGAACGCCGGGGGGACACCCTGATCCTGCGGGGGCTCCCCGTGTTCTCCCGCACCCTCGGCGTTTCCGGCCAATGTGACGTGACGGAGTTCCATGCGGATCCCGGCGGCGTCCCCCTCCGGGGCGAGGAGGGGCTCTGGCAGCCCTATCCGGTGGAATACAAGTGCGGCCGGCCCAAGGAGCATGACGCGGACCGGCTCCAGCTCTGCGCGCAGGCCATGTGCCTGGAGGAGATGCTCTGCTGTCCCATCCCGGAGGGCGCGCTCTTTTACGGCGAGACCCGCAGGCGGGTCCCGGTGGCCTTCACCGACCCCCTGCGCCAGACCGTGCGGGAGCGGTTCGAGGAGATGCACCAGCTCTATCATCGGGGCCACACCCCCCGGGTCAGGCCGGCGAAGGCGTGTAGCGCCTGCTCTTTGAAGGAGCTGTGCCTGCCCGGCATGGGGAGGCGGGGGACAGTGGAGGACTATCTGCGCAAAGCCGTGGAGGATACGCCATGAGACATCTGCTCAACACGCTCTTCATCCTGTCCGAGGACATCTACCTTTCCCTTGACGGCGAGAACGTCGTCGCCAACCGGGGCCAGCAGATCGCGGCCCGCTACCCGCTGCATACGCTGTCCGGCATCCTGTCTTTCTCCTACGCGGGCGCCTCCCCGGCGCTGATGGGCGCCTGCGCCAAGCGGGGCATCTCCCTTGCGTTCTGCACGCCCCGCGGGAGGTTCCTGGCGCGGACGTGCGGAGAGAGCAGCGGGAACGTCCTGCTGCGCCGGAAGCAGTACCGGGTCGCGGACGCCCCGGAGGAGAGCTGCCGGATCGCCCGGACGATGATCTTCGGCAAGCTCCACAACGCCCGCTGGAGCATCGAGCGCACCCGCCGGGACCACGGGCTGCGCCTTGGGACGCAGGCCCTCTCCGCCGCTTCCGAGACGCTGAAGGGACTGCTCCCGGACATCCTGGAGGCCACGGACCCGGAGCGTCTGCGCGGGCTGGAGGGCGCGGGCTCCGCCGCTTATTTCGGGGTCCTGGACGACATGATCCTGCAGAGGAAAGACACCTTCTATTTCCATGGCCGCAGCCGCCGTCCGCCCTTGGATCCGTTCAACGCGCTGTTGTCCTTCGCCTACAGTCTCCTGGCGAACGACTGCGCCTCGGCCCTGGAGAGCATGGGACTGGACTCTTACGTGGGCTTCCTCCACCGTGACAGGCCGGGGCGGACCTCGCTGGCGCTGGACCTGATGGAAGAGATGCGTCCCTGCATGGCAGACCGGTTCGTGCTGACCCTGGTCAACGACCGCATGATCAAGGCGGAGGATCTCCAGCAGCACGAAGGCGGGGCCACGCGATTGTCCGACGAGGCGCGGCGCGCGTTTTTGAAGCGCTGGCAGGAAAAGAAGAAGGAGACGCTGACCCATCCATATCTGGGAGAGAAGATCCCCTGGGGCCTGGTGCCCTATGTCCAGGCGCTGATGCTGGCCCGCTATCTTCGGGGGGATCTGGATGCCTATCCGCCTTTCTTGTGGAAATGAGGCTTGTTTATGTTGGTCCTGATCACATATGATGTGAACACAGAAGATCCTGCGGGGCGCAAACGCCTGCGCCAGATCTCGAAGCAGTGCGTCAACTACGGACAGCGTGTCCAGTGCTCTGTGTTCGAGTGCCTTTTGGACCCCGCGCAGTGCAGGTCTTTGCAGGCGAAGCTGCGTTCCATCATGGATGAGGGGAAGGATAGCCTGCGTTTTTATTACTTAGGCGATCGCTATGAAAAGAAGATCGAGCACTTTGGCTGTAAAAGCACGTATTTGCCGGATGACCCGCTAATCCTTTGACTGCGAACCGCAAGCGGTCATGGATCTGCGCACCGGTTCGCACTTCAAATGTATGTGATCTAGGTCTGTCGAGGCCGGATCTTCATACTGTGTCGGACCTGCTCCGGCTTCCAGGTACGTGTTTTTTGTGGGATATGGCTATCTGCTCGAAAGATCTTTGTGCACTTTTGCTGTCGCTCCCCTCGCGGGGAGCGAGGGTTGAAATAAGAGGGTGACGACATGGAACTGACCTTGGATGCGTCGCTCCCCTCGCGGGGAGCGAGGGTTGAAATCTCGTCAAACTTAATGGTAAAAGGAGCCGTCCCAAGTCGCTCCCCTCGCGGGGAGCGAGGGTTGAAATTTCGCCTGTTCATCGGCGATAAGCGGGTTCGAGAGTCGCTCCCCTCGCGGGGAGCGAGGGTTGAAATCTCACAGAATTTAGCTTTGAAAACCTGGGCT
>NZ_CAJUBK010000027.1 GCF_910584465.1 uncultured Oscillibacter sp. | reverse complement strand
TCAGCTGCTCGACTTCCTTGCCGGCGTCGGTCAGGGCCTTGACGGAGTACTCGGTACGCAGCTGGGCGTCGATGTTCTCGGGGTCGCCCTGGACCATGATGTAGGAGATCTTGCCGTCGCCGTTGATATCGCCCTGGTTGGCGGTGTCGAGGATCAGCTCGCCCTGCATGGTGCCGGACTGAGCGGCCAGCGCGCCGACGTAGACCAGCTTGTCATAGACGGCCATCTGCTCGGCGGTGGGCTCGCGGTTGATCAGGACGGTGGGGATGCCGGCGGCCTTGACCGTGGCGATGATCTGGTCGGCGGCGGAGGTCATGACGGGGTTGATGATCAGCGCGTCCACACCCTGGGTGATGAAGGTGTTGATCTGTTCGTTCTGCTTGGCCTGGTCGTTGGCGCCGTCCACGGTGGTGACCTGATAGCCCTTGCCCTCCAGGATCTCCTGGAGCGCGTTCCGGTAGGTGGTCATGAAGGCGTCGGTGAACTGATAGATGCAAACGCCGATGGTGCCGCCGCCCTCAGGAGCGTCGGGGATGGTATCGGCGGGAGCGGGCTCGTTCTGCTGAGAGTCGGAGCCGGTGTCGGCGGGAGCGGAACCGCTGTCCTTGCCGCCGCAGGCGGTCAGCATGGCCAGCATCATAATGGCGGAAAGAAGCAAAGCAAGAGTCTTTTTCATCATAATTCCTCCGATCAAAATTTCGTGCCCCGAGGATGCCCTCAGACCACGGCTATCATTCTAGACGAACCGCCGTGAAAATGCGATAGAAAATTCTTGGAAGTTTTATCAAAAAACTTCAGTAAACAAGTGAGGGAGCTCTCACGAGCTCCCTCAGTGCCGAAAAATGGGAAGGCCCCGTCAACGGGAAGGACGGGTGTGTGCGGGAGACCCAGGAAGGGTCTCCTGCACGATCCAAATCAGGAAATCTCCAGGACTTTTTGAAAGTCCTGGAGATTTGCTCAGCCTGTCGAACAGGCGTTTCGACAGGCTGGAGGGAGCTCTCACGAGCTCCCTCCTCCTCTTCAGGCCATCTTCTTCACCAGGCGGTCCAGCGTCCTGGGGGCCAGGCCGTCTTCCGTGACCACCTTGGCCCGCTGGCCCACCAGGCCGAACAGCCCCAGCAGGGACCGGGCGTCCAGCATCACCGTGTCGGTGCTCAGCCAGACCTCGTAGGGGGCCGCGCAGGCCAGGCGGTTGATGCGGACGACCTGCTCTTCGCTCTTTATGTCAATGTCTCTTGTCATCGTGTGTTCCTCCTTATCGGGTATGCGGTGTCGAACGATCGCTCTCGATCCTCCTTGGGATCCTCCACATTCTAGCAACTGCGGCACGAGATGTCAACGCTGGTATTTATCAGAATTGCACAATAAAATATTTATATTTTTGTGCATAGTGCAATAATTTGGGGCGGCGGCAGTCGCCCTGCCGCCGTCCTGTGCCTGATGGAGCCCTTACAGATCGTCCGCGTCCTGCACCGGGACCTCATAGGGGTCCAGGGGCCGTCCGGTCCAACTCCCCATGGGGTCGGTCTTCGCGGCAGTGAATCGGGACATCTCCTTCGCCTTCTCCATCGGCTTGTCCGACTGGCGGCGTCCTTCCATAGCCGTCACCTCCTCTTCGATCGGATATCGCGGTCCTTGAAATGCGTCCGGCCCTTTCCGGGCGCAGGGTCAGGACCCGTATCCATGACCGGGGGATGCCGGATGTGCGGGGATCTCTCCCGCCAGACAAGGAGTTCTTCCGCAGCCATACTGGCGTATGGCAAGGGAAGGCGACACGGTATGGCGGGGAAAAGACCGCTCAGACGGCGTTTGGCGGTCGTGGATACAGGTCCTCAGTATCCCCCGCCGGAGGCAGTCCCATCCGGCGGTCCATAGGCCCCGCGGGGGCAAAAACAGGGGACGCGCTATGCGCGTCCCCTGTTTAAATCATCGGATCTCCAGCAGCCGCTCCCCCATCTTCTCGATGAGCGGCACCACCAGCGCATTGCCCATGATGAAATACCGCTGGCGCTCCGGCATCCCGGTGTCGGTCCACCCATCCCGGAAGCCGTTGATGCGCTCGCACTCCAGGGGGGTCAGCTTCCGCTTCCGCCCGGTGAGCGGGTCCAGGATGATGTGGGTGCTCCGGTTCGCTCCGCCCTCGCTGGTGAGCATCGTCCGGGCGGGCTTGTCCAGCGGATCCGGGAAGGCGATGGGCCCCTCGGAAAACGTGTACTCATAGCCGGTGGCCTTGGACACGCGGGGGATCTTCTTCGCCCCTTTCATGGTCTCCCACTTCTTCATCTCGTCCGCGGGGATGAAATAGCGCTCGTCCACCTGCCCCCGCTCCACCAGGGAGGCCAGGGGCCTCGGCGGCACGCACTTCGGGGACACCTGCTCGGACCAGATCTTCCCGCCGGCCATGATCCCCGCGTTGTGGAACGCCGCCGCGAAATGGTCCGTCACATCCACCAGATCCTGAAACTCCGTGATGTCCGCGCTGCTGGAGCGGCGTCCCTCCTCCCGCTCCACCGGGAAAGCCGGGGCAAAAAACCCGTCCGCCTCCAGCCAGGCGCTGCCGCCCTCCTCCAGGTCGAGCCGGCGGAGCCGGCGGTAGAACTTCGTATGCTTCTTGGCGGCGAAGATGAAGACGCGGCGGCGGCGCTGGGCGTTCCCGTAATCGGCGGCGTTGATGACGCGCCACTCCACCACATATCCCTCGTCCTGCAAACAGCGCAGGATGATGCCGAAGTCCCTCCCCCGCTGCTTGGCCGGGGACTTGAGCAGCCGGTCCACGTTCTCCAGCAGGATATACTTCGGGTGCCGCAGCCTGACGACGTCGTAGATGGACCACCACAGCACGCCCTTCTGCCCCTCGATGCCCTGCGCCCCGGTATGGGCCACGGAGTAGTCCTGGCAGGGGAAGCCGCCCACCAGCAGGTCGTGGGGCGGGACCCGGCCGATCACCTGGGCGATATCCTCGTTGACGCAGCGCGCCTTCTCCCGGAACCTCTCCATGTAGCATTTATAAGCCCACTGGCCCGCCTGTCCGGGCTCCCATTGATTGGCCCAAACGGTCTTGAAACGGGGAGACGCGTCTTCCAGCCCGACGCGGAACCCACCGACTCCGGCAAAAAGCTCGACAACGGGGATGCTTTTCCCTTTTGCCACTTTTCGATCCCTCCGCTCCCTGCTATAATGGATGCCAGTATACCACACTTCCCGGGAAAGATCAAGTGGTAATTTCGCAGAAAGTGGTGAGGATATGAAGGGCACGAGATATCGGACGCCGGCGGACGTCCTGCGGCGCGCGCAGGAGGCGGTCGGCATCCCTCTGAAAAACATCGACCGCTCGGGCCGCCTGGCGACGGGGAAGGGCGCGGTGGGGACGGTCATCGAGGAGGGCTGGTTCGGCTACCGGCCCAACCCCGACTCCGAGCCGGACTTCCCGGAGGCGGGGGTGGAGCTGAAAGTGACCCCCTACCTGCATACGGACAAGGGCATCCGGGCCAAGGAGCGGCTGGTCTGCGATCTCATCAACTATATGACCGAATATAAAAAGACCTTCGAGACCAGCGATTTCTGGCACAAATGCTCCACGCTGCTCCTCATGTCCTATGAGCACCGCCCGGACGTCCCCAAGGGCGAGTTCACGATCGACCGGGCCGTGCTCTTCCGCTTCCCGGAGGAGGACCGCGCCATCATCCAGCGGGACTGGGAGACGATCATGGACAAGGTCCGCCGGGGAGAGGCCCATCTGCTCTCCGAGGGCGACACGCTCTATCTGGCCGCGTGCACGAAGGGGAAGAACGCCTCCAGCACCCGCGCCCAGCCCTTCTCGCCGGTCCCGGCGAAGCAGCGGGCCTATTCCCTCAAGCCGTCTTACATGACCCGGGTGCTCAATACCTACATTTTCGGGGACAAGCCCTGCGAGCAGGTCATCAAGGACTGGCGCCTGCTGGAGGAGCAGTCCTTCGAGGACTACATCCTCGAGAAGCTGCGCCCCTGGTTCGGATGGAGGCGGAAGGATCTGAAGCATCACTTCGGCGTCAAGGGCCATCCCAAGCACCTGAATCGGATCCTCCTCGGCAAAATGCTGGGGGTCGAGGGAGACGTCTCCCTCACGGAGGAATTCCAGAAGGCCAGCATCGTCCCGAAAACGGTCCGCATCCAGCACGACGGCCTTATCAAGCAGAGCATGTCGCTCCCGGCGTTCGATTTCATCGAGCTCAGCCAGGAGACCTGGGAGGAGTCCACCCTGCGGAACTTCCTGGCTCCCGCCCGGTTCCTCTTCGTCATCTTCCGCCAGGATGCGTCCGGGCATTTCATCTTCGATCGGATCCAGTTCTGGAACATCCCGGAGGACGACCTGGAAGAGGTGCACCGCGTGTGGGAGCGGACGGTCCGGACTATCCGGGACGGCGTCCGGCTCATCCCGACGCTGAACGGGGTCTACAACGATCTGCCCAAATATTCGGAAAGCTCTGTGGCCCACGTGCGGCCCCACGCAAGCCGCTCCTTCTACATCCTGGACCCGAGCCGCGCGTGGGAGACCCTTGGGTCGGGGACCCTGGCCGACGCCGCGCAGCTGCCGGACGGGCGGTGGATGACGAAGCAGAGCTTCTGGCTGAACAACACGTACATCCGAAAGCAGATCGAAGAAGCGGCGGAGGGGAGGCGTTTCGATCGATGACCGTCGTCCGCCGCCCCCCGGGGAGGTCCGCGCCATGAAGCACCCCCGGTTCGAAACGACGCCGGAGGTCTCCCGGAGGATGTCCCATGTCCACCTCAAGCGCGGGGCCGCGGAGACCCTGCTGGCGAAAGCCCTGTGGCACAAGGGATACCGCTACCGCCTCAACCACAGGGCCCTCCCGGGTTCACCGGACATCGCCCTCATGAAGTATCAGCTGGCCATCTTCGTCGACGGGGAGTTCTGGCACGGCTACGACTGGGAGCGGAAAAAGGAGAAGCTCCGGTCCAACCGCAGTTACTGGATCGAGAAGATCGAAGAGAACATCGCCCGGGACGCCCGGGACGAGGCGCGCCTGACGGCCATGGGCTGGACGGTCCTCCGGTTTTGGGAGAAGGACGTGAAGAAGGATCTGGACGCGTGCGTCCAGGCCGTGGAGGCTTCCATCCTGGAGACGATGGTCCGCCGGCGCTGGGACGTCCCCTGCCGCCCGCCCGAGCAGGAGGACCTGTAGCCGCCGCGAGCGCCGGACGCCGTCCGGACGGTCCTCCCCCCATGATACCGCCCTGCGCCGGTCTGCCCTGCCATATGCCGATGGCAGGGCAGACCCCCTTGTCCGGCAGGGGGATCCCCACCCATCCGGCGTCCCCGGGCATGGATGCAGCCCCTGAGGGTTGACAACGTCCTCCTACAGGTGTAGTATATAGGAAACTACACTTGTAGGAGGATAGCGTGATGGCGAACCTATCGGACCGGGAATGGACGGTGCTCTCGGCGCTGTGGGACAGCGGCGGGGACACCCTGGGCGGCTTGACGGAGACCCTGCGGCCGGAGACCGGCTGGAGCCGGAACACCGTGCTGACATACCTCACCCGGATGGAGGCCAAGGGGCTGGTCTCCATCGACAAGAGCGGCCACCCCCGCCTCTACCGGGCGGCCCTGGACCGGGCGGACTGCCAGGCCCAGGAGCGGGACTCCTTCCTGCGGCGGGTCTACCGGGGCTCCGCCAGGGACCTGGTGGCGGCGTTTTTGAAGGAGCAGGCCCTCTCCCCCGGGGAGCGGGACGACCTGCGCCGCCTCCTGGACGAGATGGAGGTGTAGCCGTGCGGGACTTCTGGAGCTTCCTTTTGCAGACCCTCACCGCCTCCGGCGCGGCGGCGCTGCTGCTGGTGGTGAAGGCCATGTTCCGCGACAAGCTGTCCCCCCGGTGGCAGTCCACCGTCTGGGGCGTGCTGGGGCTGGCGCTGCTGGTCCCGGCGGGGCTGGGCGGGCGGTATATCCTGTTCAACTGGCCCTGGCTGGTGGAGACGGTCCGCTCCGCCCTCACCGGGGAGTACGGGGCCTTGGCCCGGGTGACGGTCCCCGTCCCCCTGCCCCCTCCGGCGGCGCCCAGGACGGCGGCGGACTGGCTGTACCTGGTCTACGCGGCCGGCGTGCTCTTCTTCCTGGGCCGGTATCTCGTCTCCTACGTCCGCCTGCGGCGGGCCCTCCGGCGGGGGTCCCCGGCGGACGGCGCGCCCATCCGGGCCGCGGCGGGAAAGTACGGACTGCCCGTGTGCCCCGCCGTGGAGGTGGAGGGCCTGCCCTCCGCGTTCATCTGCGGCGTGGTCCGACCGGTGCTGGCCCTGCCCACCGGGGAGGCACCGGACGAGAAGGTCCTGCTCCACGAGCTGCTGCACCTCAAATACCACGACGCCGCCTGGGGGCTCCTCATCTGCTTTTTCCGGTGCCTCCACTGGTGCAGCCCCCTCCTGTGGCATTGCGCCGATCTGGCGGGGAACGACCTGGAGTCCCTCTGCGACCAGCGGGTCCTGGAGCGGCTGGAGGGCGAGGACCGGCGGGACTATGGCCGCATCCTCCTGCGCATGGCCAACGAGCGCTATGCCCGCGCGCCGGGGACCTCCTCCATGGCCAACGGCGGGAAGAACATCCGCCGCCGCGTGGAGGCCATCGCCCGGTTCAAGCGCTACCCCGCCGGGATGGCGCTGGTGTCCGTGTGCGTGGCGCTGGTGATGGCGCCGCCGCTGCTGCTGGGGAGCCATGCCCAGACCGTCCGGCCGGGCCGGGGCGGCTCCGCCGTCGGGACCGCCGCCGCCATGGCCTCCGCCCGGACCACGTGGTGCACCACCTATGCCGGGGCCCTGGACGCCTATGCCAAGGCGGTGCTGACGCAGGACATCCTAATACCGGGCCATGTGCGCCCCGCTGGAGGACCAGGCGGACCTGGCGGCGCAGCTCCGCCGGGGCGGGGAGCCCCGCTGGGACTGCGGCCTGGCGGAGGAGCCCTACGTCCACGGCGGCTATCAGATCTGCGACCTGGTCCCGGCGGGGGAGGACGCCCACGAGGGCCTGCTGGCCGTGGAGCTGACGGACGCGCCGGAGGGCGAGGCGTGGGACGGCACGGTCCAAAGCCGCTGGAGGGCCGTGCAGGCCCTCCGGGCGGAGAAGGAAGGGGGCCGCTGGGTGGTCCGGCCCCTGGAGGACATCCGTACGGTCCAGGGCGACGCCCGGAGCTTCGGAGATCTGGGACTGCCCTCCTTCCTCTACGAGGCGCAGTCCGGGGAGTTCACCCTCCGGATGCAGTTCCAGACCTCCAGCTGCATCGACAGCTATGTCCAGCATGACGGACTGACCGCCTTTTCCTCCCGCTCCTTCCTCACCACGCCTCAGCCCGGCGGGTCGTTCACCTCCGCGAAGTATTCGACCCACCTCACGGCGGTCTACCACGGCGACCCGGGGAAGCCGGGGATCCGCAGCGTGGGCGCGTCCTGCGCCCCCATGTCCTTCGGCGGGGAGCGCCCGGATCTGCGGGACCCGGGCGCGGAGGGCTCCGCCGGCTCCAGCTCCGGCGGAGAGGACTGGGCCACCGCCTCGGGCTTCAACTGGAAGCGGGACGGCAATGAGATCTTCCTGAGCGGCGGGGGCAGCGGCTTCTACGGGGAGGGGGCCGAGCCTTACCTCCCTCCCGACTGCTATGCCCTGGACTTCTATATCAACGGCGTAAAGGAGGCGGAGCTGACCCTCCTGCCCGTGGAAGGAGGCGGCCCCCATGGATGAGCGGAAGCGCCTGTATGACGGCCTCTCCTGCGCCGCCTGGGGCTACCTGTTCTTGTACCTGGATATCAACTTGGGGACGGTCAGCATCCTGCCCAGCTTCGCGGGCTGGCTGCTGTTCCTCTCCGCCATCGCCGCGCTGAAGGAGGAGCGGCGGGACCTGGGGCTCCTGCGTCCCCTGGGCCTCCTGCTGGCGGCCTGGACCGCGGCGGACTGGGGGGCCTCCTGGCTGGGGAGGGATATCGACGGGCTGTCCCCGCCCCTGGACCTGCTGGTGGCGGTGGCCCAGATGTACTTCCAATTCCAGTTCCTCACCGACCTGGCCGCGCTGGCGCTCACGCGCCTCCCGGAGCCCGACGGGGCATCGCTGAGCCGCCGGATGCTCCGGTGGCGGACCGTTCAGACCGTCCTCGTGACCGTTTTCGCGCTCGCCCCCTATCTGCCCGCCTGGATCCCCGAGAGCGCCGCCAAGGGCGTCGTCGTGGTCCTGGCCGTGGCGTACTGCATCCTGGCCTTCTTCCTGATGGCGGCGCTCTTCGCCCTGCGGGGCCATTTCAAGGGCGGCGCCCCGGACGCGCCCTCCGCCTGAGCGTTGGAGGGCCTCCCCGGGTCCTCCTGCACATGCCCTTCCTTTCCGTCGAGGAAGTCTCCTCTACTTTTTCGGCACTCCGAGCCGGCCTCCTCCCGGAGGCCGGCTCTTTTCCGGCCCTTCCCCCATCGGGCCCATCCGGAAATCTCTCTCGACTTGGCCGCGGAGCTGTGCTATACTGGGAGTCGGATCGAGGGGATGACGGCGGGCCCTCCGCCGTCCCTTCACGACCACGCTACTGACAGATACAGGACAAGGGGGGATCCGGGATGCGGCGGCTGCTTTTCATCCTTGGCCCCCTCCTGCTGTTTTTGAGCGGCTGCGCCGCGGCCCGGCCCGACGGCGGCGCGGCCTTCGCCCCGGCGGAGGAAGAGCGGCTGGTCATCTACACCTCCCACAGGGAAGCGGTCTACGCCCCCATCATCAAGGAGTTCGAGGACCGCACCGGCATCTGGGTCCAGATGGAGACCGGCGGCACCGGGGAGCTCCTGGACCGCATCGCCGCCGAGGCGGAGGCCCCCGTGTGCGACCTGCTCTTCGGCGGCGGGGCGGACAGCCTCCAGTCCCGCGCGGAGCTCTTCGAGCCCTAT
This sequence comes from uncultured Oscillibacter sp., assembly GCF_910584465.1. Lineage (GTDB taxonomy): Bacteria > Bacillota > Clostridia > Oscillospirales > Oscillospiraceae > Oscillibacter. Next base: position 22,193 of record NZ_CAJUBK010000027.1, on the reverse strand, counting down.
GTCAGCCCCCTGGCGGAGGAGGTCCAGCCCGCTTTCCGCTGCCCGGACGGGAGCTGGACGGCCTTCTCCTCCCTGCCGGTGGTGCTGATCTATAATCCCGTGCTGGTCCGCTCCAACCCGCCGGACAGCTGGGAGAGCCTCCTGGACCCCGCCTGGCGGGGGAAGATCGCCTTCGCCTCCCCCACGGCCTCCGGCTCCAGCTACACGGCCCTGGCCGCTCTGCTCCAGATCCTGCCGGGGGACGACGGGGAGCTGCTGGCCGCCTTCCTGAAGAACCTGGACGGCCAGATCCTGGACAGCTCCAGCCAGGTGATCGACGCCGTGGCGGACGGCTCCAGCTACATCGGGGCGATCCCGGAGGACGTGGCCCTCCGGGCCATCGACGGGGGCCGGGACGTGGCCCTGCTCCGCCCCAGGGAGGGGACCTGCCTCCTGGCCGACGGCATGGCGGTGGTCTCCGGCTGTCCCCACGGGGACAACGCCCGCCGCTTCATCGACTTCACCCTGCGGGAGGACGTCCAGCGCTATCTGGCGGAGCACTGTCTCCGCCGCTCCGTCCGGACCGATCTCGGCCGGTCCCAGGAGCCGCTGGACACCTTCGATTTCGACATCGCCTGGGCCAGCGCGCAGCGGGAGGCCCTGCTGGAGCAGTGGCGGACGCTGCGCGAGGGAGGAGCGCCATGAGGAAGTGGATCCGAAGCTCTTTCCGCAACCGGATATTCGTCACCATGCTGCTCTCCGCCCTGGTCCCCCTGCTGCTGGGCGGGGCGCTGATGCTCCGTCTGCAGGTGGAGCGCATCGAGTCCGGCCTGGCCCGGCAGGCGGAGGAACAGCTGGCGGACCTGGGAGGGGCCTTCGGCCGGGTCTGCCGCTCCTGCGGGGAGATGGCGGCGGAGCTGGCGGACAGCACCGTGGTCCACAGCGCCCTCCACCGGGGCGGCGGCGGGTCCCGGACCCTCTACCAGGTCCTCTACCGGACCACGGAGCCCCTGCGGGACTATGTCCGCTTCGACATCTACGACAGCGGCGGGCTCTGCCGCTACACCACCGGGACCACCCTGCCCGCCGCGCCGCTGGACACCGGCTGGGGCCTCCTCCCCGCCGCCCGGGAGGCGGAGGGCGGGCTCGTCTTCCGCTCCGGGGAGGCCGGGGGCCTCACCGCCGCCCAGGCCATCCGGGACTACGGCGGGGAGGCCCTGGGCTACGTCACCGCCTCCATCGACCAATCGGGCTTCGTCCAGCTCTTCGGCGGGCGGTATCAGGCCGCCTGCGAGGTCCTGCTGCTGGACGGCCAGTGGCGCACCATCTACTACTCCCGTCCCGCCCAGGCCGGGGACACCGTGGGGGCCCTCCGATCCCAGCTCCTGGCGGGCCGGCCCCTCACCGGGGCGGACGGCGGATACCGCTTCACCGCCGCCGCTCAGGCGGGGACGGGCTTCACCCTCATCCTCCAGCAGCCCCGGACCTTCACCGGCCCGGTCATGCACACGCTCTATCTGATCAGCGCCGTGGTGGGCACGCTGTGCGTCCTGCTGAGCCTGCTGTGCACGTGGCAGCTCAGCCGCTACCTCTCCCAGCCCGTCCACCAGCTGGACGAGGCCATGGGCGAGGTGGAGCGGGGCCGTCTCGACATCCACCTGGAGACCGGCCGGGCCGACGAGCTGGGCCGCCTCGCCGGGAGCTTCAACCGCATGACGGAGGAGTACCGCTCCAACCTGGAGCGCAACCTCCGCCGCCAGCGGGAGCTGAACGAGACGAAGCTGCGCATGATGCAGGCCCAGCTGAACCCGCATTTCCTGTACAACACCCTGGACACGATGAAGTGGCTGGGCGTGGTCCACCACGCCCCCCAGGTGGCGGAGCTGTCCACCGATCTGGCCGCGATCCTGCGCTCCGCCATCTCCGGGGACGAGACCGTCACCCTGGACCAGGAGCTGGAGCTGGTGGAGCGGTACGTGGACATCCAGTCCATCCGGTTCGGGGACCGCTTCACCTGTGAGATCGACGTGGCGGAGCGCTACCGGGGCTGCCTCATCCCCAAGCTGGCCCTCCAGCCCCTGGTGGAGAACGCCATCCTCCACGGCGTGGCGGGCCTGGAGGAGGGCTACGTCAAGCTCTGGGCGGAGGACGAGGACGGGGACCTGCTCCTGAGCGTCTCCGACAACGGCCCCGGCATCCCGCCGGACATCCTGGACAAGCTCAACAGCCCGGACGGGCGGATCGAGGGCGGGCACCTGGGGCTGAACAACGTGGACAGCATCATCCGCCTGCGCTGCGGGGAGCGCTACGGCCTCTCCGCCCGGTCCGTCCCCGGCGAGGGCAGCCGGGTCACCCTGCGCCTGCCCATGCGGAAAGAGGAAGGAGGAGGGACGCCATGCTGAAGATCCTGGTCGTCGACGACGAGGCGGTGGTCCGCCGGGGCATCGTCCTGGGGATCGACTGGGCCGCCCGGGGCTGCGTCCTGGCGGGGGAGGCGTCCAACGGCGAGGAGGGCCTCGCCGCCGTGGAGCGGTACAGCCCCAGCCTGATCATCACCGACGTGCGGATGCCCCGGATGGACGGCATCGAGATGCTCTCCAAGCTCCGGGAGCGGGGATGCCGGGCCCACGTCATCCTCCTCACCGCCTACAGCGACTTCGCCTACGCCCAGAGCGCCCTGCGGCTCGGGGCCGACGACTACCTGCTCAAGCCCTTCCGCAACGAGGAGCTGATCGCCGCGGTCGACAAGGTCCGCCAGAAGGAGCGGGAGCTGACGGATCTCTCCCCCGCCGACAGCCTCCCCCTGGCCAAGGGGGACAAGAGCAAATACGTCCTCCAGGCCCTCCAGTACATCGCGGCGCACTACGCCGACGAGGACATCAGCATCACCGCCATCGCCCAGCACCTCCAGGTCAGCGAGGGGCACCTGAGCCACGTGTTCAAAAAGGAGACCGGCTGCACCGTCATCCGCTACCTGACCCAGTACCGCATCCACCGGAGCCTGGAGCTGCTGAAGGACTGCCGCCGGAAGGTCTACGAGGTGGCGAACGAGGTGGGCTACCGGGACGTGACCTACTTCGGCAGCACCTTCAAAAAGCTGGTGGGCATGTCCCCCTCGGAGTACCAGGACCGCTGCCGGTAATTGTTGAGATCGCACAAAAACGACGGCCGTCATTTGGCGGCTGTCGTTTTTGTGACAGGATTGGCGGAAGAATCGCAGTTCTGTCCCGTTTTTTTCCAGCCGCCGTCCTTGTATACTATGACTAGCAAGCCTCTTGCAGCGACTCGTATTTTTAGATAAGGAGACGATGAAATGAAGAAACTTCTTGCGACCCTGCTGGCCCTGGTCATGGTGCTGTCCCTGGCCGCCTGCGGCGGCAAGAGCGGCGGCGACACCCAGCAGCCCGCCGACGACCAGCAGTCCGGCGGCTCCTCCGCTCCCGCCGACAGCGGCAGCGAGGACAAGGACTACTCCGGCTACACCATCCGCATCTATTCCAACTCCAACTCCACCGAGCGCACCACCTGGCTGATCAACGAGGCCAAGGACGCGGGCTTCACCATCAGCATCGACGACAACTCCGTCATCTCCGGCGACACCGCCGCCATCCAGGCCGCCAACGAGAACAAGGACGGCGACATCCTCTTCGGTCTCAACGAGACCCGCTGGTCTCAGGTCATCAACGGCCAGTATGAGAACCTGAAGCTGGTGGACTGGACGCCCTCCTGGTCCGGCGACGTGGGCGAGTACGTCTATCCCGGTCGGGCTTACGGCCTGGTCATCCAGAACGTGCTGATGCTCTACCGCAACGATGAGCTGGGCACCAACGGCGAGGCCCTCAAGTTCGACCACTGGGCCGACATCGTGGACTGCGGCTACACCTGGTACCGCCAGAACAAGGTCGGCGGCACCACCAACGCCAACATCAACTCCGCCATGCTGTACGCCTTCGTCGATCCCTCCTCTCCCGCCGGCGGCATCTCCGTGGACGGCTGGAAGACCCTGTGGAAGTACTGCGCCGAGGGCAAGAGCGGCGGCGAGGACTACAAGTACGGCTTCGATCCCCTGAACAAGGGCGACGTCCAGGTCTCCACCTTCTACTCCTCCTCCCTCTACGGCAAGATCGACGCCGCCGCCGAGGGTTCCGAGAAGCCCCTGACCGGCACCATGGAGCCCGAGAACTGGGCCCTGGTGGACATCGCCGACGGCACCTATTACATCGCCGAGTACATCGGCGTCCTGGACAAGGCCGGCCGCTCCGCCGAGGAGACCGAGGCCGTCATGGCCTTCGCCGAGTGGTTCGGCTCCGCCGACGTGCAGGCCGCCTGGGGCGAGGAGTTCGACTCCTATCCCTGCAACACCGAGGCCGCCGACATCCTCTATCCCGGCGGCGTGCCCGAGATCTACACGCTGAAGAACTTCGCCCTCTCCCAGGTGGACGGCGCCGGCATGACCTACGCCGAGTACGTCTCCGCCCACTCCAGCGAGTGGACCAACATCATGACCAACCTGGGCTTCTACTGGGCCGACGCCAGCAACGCCGCCCCCACCCCCGACTGGGACAACCTGGATTGGGCCACCCTCACGCAGGAGGCTGCCGCCTGAGAGGCGCAGATCCCGCCCGCGCTGCCCCGTCCCTCCCGCCTCTCCTGCAAGGGGGCTCCCCCTTGCGGATCCCCCACCCCTGCGGGGACGAGAGGGCCACCTATCCACGACTGCCTTTCCTCTATGGCGGGCCGGATTCCGGCTCGCCATAGGCTTATCCGAAACGAAAACAGAAAAGGGGAGATCCATGCATGATCCGGCTCAACGACATCGTCGTCAAATTCGGCGACTTCACCGCCCTTCATGACATCAATATCCACGTGAAGGAGGGGGAGTTCTTCACCTTCCTGGGCCCCTCCGGCTGCGGGAAGACCACCACCCTGCGGACCATCACCGGGTTCATCGAGCCGGTCTCCGGCACCGTGGAGGTCAAGGGGAAGGACATCACCCACGTGCCCATCGAAAACCGCAACATCGGCATCGTCTTCCAGAGCTATGCCCTCTTCCCGACCATGACGGTCTATGACAACATCGCCTTCGGCCTGAAGATCAAGAAGGACAAGAAGGCGGAGGTGGACCGGAAGGTCCGGGACATCGCCAGGAAGGTGGATCTCAGCGACGAGCAGCTGGCCAAAGCCGTCTCCCAGCTCTCCGGCGGCCAGCAGCAGCGGGTCGCCATCGCCCGCGCCCTGGTGACCGGCCCCGCCATCATCTGCATGGATGAGCCCCTCAGCAACCTGGACGCCAAGCTCCGGGTCCAGCTCCGGAACGAGCTGAAAAAGATGCAGAAGGATTTCGGCATCACCACCATCTACGTCACCCACGACCAGGAGGAGGCCCTGACCCTCTCCGACCGCATCGCCGTGTTCAACAAGGGCGTGGTGGAGCAGATCGGCACCCCCAACGAGGTCTATAACCACTCCGCGACGGAGTTCGTCTGCAACTTCATCGGCGACATCAACCCCCTCTCCGGCGAGGTGGTCCAAAAGCTGATCCAGGCCGGCGGCAAGGTGGACCCCGCCGCCCGCAACTACATCCGCCTGGAGCGCATCCACGTCAACGCGGAGCCCAAGGAGGGGAACGCCGTGCTGGAGGGCACGGTGGAGAGCCGGGAGTATTACGGCCTGTACATCAAATACTACATCGCCGTGGAGGGCCAGACCATCAAGGTCATCGAGAAGAACGACGGCGTCAACATCTACGAGGCGGGCCAGACGGTCCGGGTCATCATGGATCCCCGGGACGTGATGGCCTACCCCGCCAAGGCGTAAGGGAGGTGGGCTCATGAACGCGAAAGCCCGTTCCAGGGGCCTGGACCCCGGGCTGCTGGTGAAGGTCTTCGGGGGCGTCTTCTTCGCCTACCTGTTCTTCGGCTTCATGCTCCTGCCCTGCCTGAACACCCTGACCAGCATCTTCAGCACCACCAATGCCGCCGGAGAGCGGGACCCCCTGGCGGTCATCCGCTTCTTCTTCGCGGGGAACATGCGCTCCTTCGTCTGGAACTCCCTCAAGCTGGCGATCGGCCTCGTCGTGACGGTCAACATCGTGGGCGTGTCCATCGTCCTGCTGACGGACTATTTCGACATCAAGGGCGCGAAGATCCTGCGCCTGGGCTACATGACCACCCTGATCTATTCCGGCGTGGCCCTGGTCACTGGCTACCTGTTCCTCTATGACAGCGACGGCATCCTCACCACCGCCCTGGTGAACGCCTTCCCGGGCGCAGATCCCAACTGGTTCTCCGGCTTCCGGGCGGTGTGGTTCACCATGACCTTCGCCTGCACCAGCAACCACGCCCTCTTCCTCCGAAACGCCATCCGGGGCATCGACTACAACACCGTGGAGGCCGCGCGGAACATGGGCGCCCGGCCCTTCAAAGTGCTGTGGAAGGTGGTCTTCCCCACCCTGGTGCCCACCATGTTCTCCCTGACGGTCATGACCTTCATCACGGGGCTTTGCGCCATGTCCGCGCCGACCCTGCTGGGCTATGACTCCATCAACCCGGAGATCGTCCGCCTGGCGGGCTCGTCGGTGGCCGACGAAGCCTTCCCCCAGGCCCGGGCCGCCCTGCTGAGCGTCATCCTGGCGATGTTCACCATCGTCCTGCTGACGGTGCTGTCCTCCTATGAGCGCAAGGGCCATTACCTCTCCGTCTCCAAGACCAAGGCCAAGCTCCAGAAGCAGAAGATCGACAACCCCGTGGCCAACGTCCTGGCCCATATCTACGCTTACGTGCTCTTCATCATCTACATGATCCCCGTGGTGATGATCGTCATCTTCTCCTTCCAGACCTACGGGGCCATCCGCATGAAGAAGCTGGACGTGTCCAACTGGACGCTGGTGAACTTCTTCGGCTCCCAGGATTACGAGTACCTCACCAACCGGGGGACCTACAAGACGCGGAAGGGCTCCATCTCCGGCCTCTTCGCCAACGAGGCCACCCTGAACGGCATCCGGCTGAGCTTCATCCTCTCCGCCATCGCCGCGGCCCTGGCCTGCGTCATCGTGGTGGCGGCGTGCAGCTACATCTTCAAGCACCGGGACAAGAAGTCCGGCGTGGTGCTGGAGTACGCCCTGCTGTTCCCCTGGCTGCTGCCCACCATCTTGATCTGCTACTCCTACCGGACCTACTTCAACAGCGAGAGCATCTGGTACGTGGGCGACCTGAACCTCTACTACGCGGAGAACGTGCGGATGCTGATCGTCATCGCCTACACGGTGGTGAAGTTGCCCTTCTCCCTGCGGATGATCAAAGCCGCCTTCTACGCCATCGACGAGGAGCTGGAAGACGCCGCCCGGAACCTGGGGGCCAGCAGCGCCGTGACCTTCTTCAAGGTGAAGCTGCCCATCATCCTGCCCTCCGTCCTGGCGGTCTTCGCCCTGAACTTCAACGCCCTGTTCACCGAGTACGACATGTCCGCCACCTTCGCCAGCTCCTACGGCACGTCCTACGCCATGGTCATCCAGTCCATGTGCGCCGAGGAGGGGCTGTACGGCTACAACGTCAACGCCTCGGGCCGCCGGTGCGCGTCCACGGTGTTCATCATGCTGGTGTCGGGCCTGATCTTGTACCTGGTCTACGGCGTGGGAGCGCGGGACCTGGGCGAGCGGCTGGAGATCCGGGACCGGCGCCGCAAGCGCATCGAGAAGCTGAAAGCGAAGTTCTCCAGGCAGTCCTCTTGACAGCCGCGGTAAAATAAGGAGGATGTATTTTCGAAGGAGGAGCTTATGATCCGGAACATCGTCTTCGATATGGGCAACGTGCTCATCCACTGGCGTCCCGACCTCTTCGTGGAACGCGCCGGCATCCCGGAGGAGGACCGCCCGCTGCTGCTCCGGGAGGTCTTCGCCTCCGTCGAGTGGGTCCAGCTGGACCGGGGGACCCTCTCCTGGGAGGAAGCCGCCGCCGCCATGTGCCGCCGCCTGCCGGAGCGGCTCCACACCGCCGCCCGGGAGCTGACGGAGCGGTGGTGGGAGACCTGCCTCCTGCCCGTGGAGGGCATGGCGGACCTGATCCGGGAGCTGAAGGGCCTGGGGTACGGCATCTATCTGCTGTCCAACGCCAAGGAGGATCTGCCCCGGTATTTCCCCCGGATCCCCGGCAGCGAGTGCTTCGACGGGCGGATCGTCTCCGCCGACTGGAAGCTGCTCAAGCCCCAGCACGAGATCTACGAGGTCCTGTTCCGGGAGTACGGCCTCAAGCCGGAGGAGTGCTTCTTCATCGACGACCTGGCCCTCAATATCGAGGGGGCCTGGTACGTGGGCATGGGCGGCGCGGTCTTCGACGGGGACCTCGCCCATCTCCGGCGATCGCTCAACGCCGCCGGGGTGCCGGTCTCCGCTTAGGGCCCCCCGGCAGGCCCGGCGGGATACGCGAATGAAGAGCGGGGCCTTGACGGCCCCGCTCTTTCAGCCTGCCGAAAAATCTTTTCGACAGGCTGAGCAAGTTTTGAGAACTTTTTTGAAAGTCCTCAAAACTTCTTGATCCGAATGGTGCAGGAGACCCCTCCTGGGTCTCCCGCACACACCCGTCCTTCCCGTTGACGATATCTTCACGTTTTTCAACAAGCTCAGAGCGGGGCCTTGACGGCCCCGCTCTTTTACTCTGATACGCTCACGCCGGACTCGTCCGTGGGGATGGCTTCGGCGAATACCCGGATCCGGCACTCCGCCGTCCGGCCCTCCCACTCGGCGGTGACGGTGGTGACACCGGGGGACACGCCCCAGACCATGCCGGTGGTGGAGACCCCCGCGATGTCCGGGTCCGCCGAGATCCACGCCACGTCCTCCACAGGCGCGCCCAGCACCTCCAGCACGGGATATACCGAGTCCTCCAAGCCGATCGTGATATCCGTGGCGCTGAGGGCCAGAGGCCCCTCCTCTCCGGGGAGGGGATCTGCATCCGGGGCCTCCGCCGCCACGTTCAGCGTCTCCGCCACCGTCTGCACACCGCCGGATCCCAGCACGATATCCAGATGGCCCATCAGGTCCTTCGGGATATGGAGCGCGAAGAGGGCGAGGTGCCTGCCGTCCGGGACCGCCTGCACCGCCAGCTGCTGGCGCAGGTCAAAGGTCTCCGTCCCGGCGGGAGTCAGGAAGAGGGAGACGGCGTCCACACCGGTCTCCAGGCCGTCCTGGAACTCCACGGCCATCAGCACCTTCCGCTCAGGGGCAAAGTGGTACCACCCGTCCCCCAGATCCGGCCGGAGCGGAGCGGCGTCCTCGTCGAAAAAGGCGATGTCCGTGATATAGGGATCCCTGTGCCTGGCTGCGTCCGTATGGGTGTCCGCCCTGAGGGTCTCGAACATGACAATGGACAGCAGGGCCGACACGATCAGCACTCCCAAAACCAGGAGCACCACCCGCTTCCAGTTCCAAAAGGGCGCTTTCGGAGCGGGCTGAGGGACGGCCTCCCCGGGGGCCGCCTCCTGTGGGACCGCCTCCTCCGGCGCGGGAAACTCGACTCCCAGCACCTCCTCCAAAAGCGCCAGGTTCTCCGGGCTGGGGACCGACGCGCCCAGCTCCCATTTCGACACGGCCTGTCGGCTGACCTCCAGTTTTTCCGCCAGGTCCTCCTGGGTGAGCCCTAAGCCCTCCCGGGCCTGCTTGATGATATCCGCGATGTTCATTCGTATAGCCTCCCTGTAAGAGTCGAAACATGTTTCATGGGCTCAGTATAGCAGGTTGCGCCGGTTGCGTCCACCAACCGGCCGCGCAACCGATCCGGTTGCCGCCGAAAAAGCCGGCTCAGCCGCCAAGCGGCGGGCGCGGCAGCGCACTATCCGCTCCCCTTTCATAGAAGGGAGCGGATGGAGCGCCGGAGCGCCGCTCCCAGGGGCAGGGGGCCCGCAAGGGGCCTTTCCTCGGCCGGCCCTCAAAACGCAGGAAAGCGGCACGGTGCCTCACCGTGCCGCTTTTTGCTTGTCCTATGATCAGATATGGATGCCGCCGACGAAGTATGTATTGTAGTAGCCGTCGGTCAAGTCGGAGTAGATCACGCCGCCGCTCCGGGAAGAGGAGGAGTGGATGATCTGGCCGCCGCCGACGTAGATGCCGGCGTGGGAGCAGGCCTTTCCGGCGTTGCGGGACGGGTCGTTGAAGAAGACCAGGTCGCCGGGCTGGAGCTCACCGATGCTGTAGACCCTGGTGCCCAGGCCGCTCTGCCACTGGCCAGTGGCCGTGTGGGGCAGGGACACGCCGAACTGCTTGTAGATATACATCGTGAAGCCGGAGCAGTCGAAGCCGCTGGGGGACGCGCCGCCGTAGCTGTACCGGACGCCCAGGTACTGCCGGGCGAAGTCGACGATGCCGCTGTCGCCCACGGCCGCACCGGGGGTCAGGGGGGTCTCGTTGGTCAGGCTGATGTAGTCGCTGCGGACGTAGCCGTCGCCGTATGTACCGGTGATCTCGTACCAGCCGTCCTCGATGCCGACGACGGTGATGCCGGAGCCGAGGCCCAGGTTGTTCAAGATCTCGCTGCCGGTGTTGGACTCGGCCCGGACATTGACGCCGCGGGCGTTGATCCGGCCGTAGTACTCGAACTCGGTCTCCTCGCTCATGGTGAAGAATTCCGCGGAGACGTAGCCGTCCTCGCCGTTGTGGGCCACGTGATACCAGCCGTCCTCCTCGCCCAGCACGGCGATGATCCAGTCCTTGTCCAGCATGGTGATGACGGGCGCGTCCAGGGACGGCGCGGACCGGAGGCGGAGGGAGGAGCCGGTGGTCTTGCCGATGCCGATCACCAGGGGATCGCCCTCGGCGGCGAAGGCGGTGACGGCCAGGGTCATCATCATAACAGCAAAGAGCGCCAGGAACTTGGCGGCTTTTCCAGCAAATCGGTCCATAGGTGTACAGTTCCTTTCTCGTATCTTTCGTATGACGGCCTCAGAGGCCGGTCCTCATCTCTCCTTGCCCGCCAGGGCCCGCTCCAGCCACACGGTGGCGATGTCCATCGCCGCGTAGAGGCTGTCCTTCTCGCTCTTTTTGACCACCCGGTCCCGGGACCTCAGGTCCGGGGCGGTGAGCTGGAGCTGGATGGAGACCTTCGTGGCCAGATCCAGGTCCTGCTCCTTCTTGGTGTCCAGCACCTGCATCATGATGATATATTTCTCGGCCATCGTGCCGTAGTAGATCAGGTTGCCCGCTCTGCGGAGGGGATGGCCCTTATAGATGAGGCCCTCGTTCTTGCTGTTCTTCCCAGCCATAAAAACCTCCTTGAAATTTTGTAACCAAATTGTAACATCTTTTTCCCGTTTTGTCAACATTCTGTTATGAGCATTTTGCCGAAAAAGCGACAGCTCTATAGGGCAGACCTGACAAAAGCCGCAAAAATCCCGTGGGATCCGGCCTCCGCCATAGTGGGCGGCAAGCCGCATCCCACGGGATGCGCGTCGCGATCGGTGACAATTTGTAACTCTTTTTGTTACTGGCCCAGATACCTCCGCACCAGCACCTGCAGCAGCTCGTCCCGGTCGATCTTGCGGATCAGGGTCCGGGCGTTGTTGTGGTTGGTGATATAGGTGGGGTCCTCGGACAGGATATAGCCCACGATCTGGTTGATCGGGTTATAGCCCTTCTCCTCCAGGGACTTGTAGACCGTGGAGAGGATCTGATGGATCTCCGCGTCCTTTTCCAAGGCGAGACTGAATTTTCTGGTGAAATCGTCCATAGGTACACCACCTTCCTTTCAAATCATCTCTAGTATACTCGATTTTTGCCGCACTGTAAAGGGTTTCATCAGGAATTTTACGAAAGATTTTTACTGGAGCCCGGTCCGCTTCACCGCAGGACCGCGTTCAGCTCGCTCCCCAGCAGCTCCAGGATGCCCTTCACGTCCTCGTCGGCCTCCTGGGCGGTGAGGCTCCGGTCGTCGGCGCGCAGCTCCAGGTTGAAGGCCACGCTCTTCTTCCCCGCGGGGATGTCGGCGCCGGCGTAGATGTCGAAGAGGCTCACGCTCTTCAGCAGGCCCTTGGCCCCCCGGCGGATGCAGTCCTCCAGCGTGCCCACGGGGAGGCCCTCGTCGCAGACCAGGGCGATGTCCCGCGTGACGGCGGGGAACCGGGGCAGGGGCTGATAGACCGGCGTGCCGCCCATGCGCTCCAGGAGCGCGGTGAAGCTCAGCTCGGCGGCGTAGAGCTCGCAGTCCACGCCGTAGTTGGCGGCCACGGCGGGGTGGATCTGGCCCAGCACGCCCAGGAGGCGCTCCCCGCTGTAGACCTTGGCGCAGCGTCCGGGGTGATAGGAGGGGGCCTCCCGCTCCGCCTCGAAGCGGACGTCCCCGATCCGCAGCCCTGCCAGCACGGCCTCCGCGGCCCCCTTCATCTCGAAGAAGTCGATGCCGCCGCCGTAGCCGCCCAGGGACAGCACCTTGGGCTCGTCGGCCATGCCGGAGCCGTCGTTTTTGGCGAAGTAGGTCCGGCCCAGCTCATAGAGCCGGACGGCCTTGTTGCGGTAGTGGCAGTTCCGGGCCAGGATCTCCAGCATGGAGGGCAGGGTGGTGGTGCGCATGATGGAGGTGTCCTCCCCCAGGGGGTTCAGGATCTTCATGGAGTCCCGGAGGGGAGAGTCCGCAGGGAGGTTGATCTTATCATAATAGGAGGGGCTGATGAAGGAATAGGTGATGATCTCGCTGTAGCCCGCCGCCCGGCAGAGGGCCCCGGCGGCGTTCTCCGCCTGCTGGACGGGGGTCCAGCCCCGGCGCTCGCCCAGACCGGAGGAGAGCGTATCGGGGATCTTGTTGTACCCGTAGAACCGGGCGGTCTCCTCGGCGATGTCGGACCAGTGTTCCACGTCGCTGCGCCAGGAGGGCACGGTGATGGTGTCCCCCTCCAGGCCGAAGCCCAGGGCGGTCAGGGTCTTGCGCTGGTCCTCCACGGGGATGTCCACGCCCAGGAAGCGGTCCATCTTCTCCGGCTCGAACTTCAAGGTGACGGGCTGGGGCACGTAGTTCAGGATGTCGATGACGCCGTCCACGACTTCGCCGGCCCCCAGCAGCTCCACCAGCTCGCAGGCCCGGTCCACCGCCGGGAGGGTGTTCAGGATGTCCAGGCCCTTCTCGAACTTGGCGGACGCCTCGGTCCGCTTGCCCAGGGCCAGGGCGGTCCTGCGGATGCAGGCCCCGTCGAAATTGGCGGACTCGAAGACCACGTCCACCGTGTCCTCCACGATCTCGCTGTTCAGCCCGCCCATGATGCCCGCCAGGCCCACGGCGCGGGTCTTGTCGGCGATGACCAGCATGCCGCGGTCCAGCCGGTATACGTTCCCGTCCAGGGTGGTGAGCTCCTCGCCGTCCCGCGCCCGGCGGACCACGATGCTGCCGTCCTTGATATAGCGGTAGTCGAAGGCGTGCATGGGCTGGCCGTATTCCAGCATGACGTAGTTCGTGATGTCGACGATGTTGCTGATGGGCCGGATGCCGTTGGCCCGCAGGCGCTCCCGCATCCACTTGGGCGAGGGGCCGATCTTGACGTTGCGCACCATCCGGGCGGTGTAGCGGGGGCAGAGCTCAGGATCCGGGGTCTCCACGTCCAGCAGATCCGGCAGGGAGCCGGGGCCCCCGCCCTTCACCACGGGCTCATGGAGCTTGAGGGGCTTGCCGAAGGTGACGGCGGCTTCCCGGGCCAGGCCGATGACGCTGAGGCAGTCCGGCCGGTTGGGGGTGATCTCGAACTCGACCACGTGGTCGTCCGCGCCGATGACCGGGCGGATGTCGTCGCCGGGCTTTGCCCCCTCCTCGTGGAGGACGAAGATGCCGTCCTCGATGCAGTGGGGGAACTCCCGCTGTTCCGCGCGGAGGTCCGCCAGGGTGCAGATGCGCTCCGTCTTGGTATCCAGCGCCACCGTGTCGTGCTCGTGGATGTTGGCCAAGGATGTGGTGATGGTGTGATAGGTCCCGCCGCTGTCGCAGCTCACGGTGAAGCGTCCATCCCCGAGGTTTTCCACCTTGGTCACGAAGGCGGCCTTGACGGAGCCGTAGATCTTATGGCCGGGGACGACGTCCGCCGGGATGGAGGGCTTCTCGGGGTCGATGGGCTTGTAGTCGTTCAGCAGGGCGGCGGCGGTGATGGCGGCATACGGGAAGTCGCGGGTATCCAGCCCCAGCTCGCTGAGGGAGCAGAGCATACCGTTGGAGAGGACGCCCCGGAGCTTGCCCTTCTCGATCTTCTTCCCGCCGGGGAGGGTGGAGTCATGCAGGGCCGCGGGCACCAGGTCCCCCTCGTGGATGTTCCACGCGCCGGTGACGATCTGGACGGGCCCGTCCTGGCCGGCGTCGATCTGGCAGATCCACATGTGGTCGCTGTCGGGGTGGCGCTCCATCTTCTCGATGCGGCCCACGACCACGTTAGAGATCCCGGCCCCCAAGTCCTCGGTGACCTCCACCTTGGAGCCGGAGATCGTCATGGCCTCGGCGAATCCCCGGTCGCCGACCGGGCCTATGTCAACGAATTCTTGCAACCATTTACGGGAAAGTTTCATAGTCTTAACTCCTTGAAGAAGGATTCAGCCGGGATGCCGGCTGGTACATCGCACCCCCCCATTCTCTCTTTTTCTGTCCGCAGAAAAAGAGAGGATGCGCCGTGCACGGTGGAAGAGAGAAAAAGACGAACATGCGGTCACGAGGGCGCGGCCGGGGACTTCCTGAGACAGGCATGTCCCTGCCCGCGGCTCGGCCCGCGCGGGGGCTTTGGAGGTCGTGGAATGGACGATCTCCTCTTTCCGCTGCCGCTGGTCTGGTAAGCCAAGCAGCCGGGAGAACGATCCTCCAGAGAAAATGGCCTGACCTGAGGGGCAGGCCCCACAGGGTGTATCATCAGCAGAAGGGTGGAGCCGGAGGGAGAGCGGACACACAGGTCCGCCCCTACAAGGCGGGGCGTAACCGGTAGGAGCAGAGCTCCCCACGACCGCCGGGTCAGCGGCAGCGAGGAGAGAAGGACAGGCCATACTTCGACCTCCAAACCCCCCGCTAAAACTGAGCCGCGGGCAGGGACATGCCTGGAATCGGAGGAACTCACAGCGCGCCCCCGTGAACCGCATCCCCTTGTTTTTCTCTTTTGGACCGTGCACGGCCCGTTTTCTCTTTTTATTCGGGAATAAAAAGAGAAAATGGGGGGTGCAATGGACCAGCCATCATCATGGCTGGATCCCTCCCCGCCCGCCAGGGCGAAGATCAGCCCCGCTCCTGCCAAGGAGCCAACGTCAGAACTGTTCCAGGAAGCGGATATCGTTCTCGAAGATCAGCCGCATGTCGCTGATCTTATACCGTCCCAGCGCCATCCGCTCCAGGCCGAAGCCGAAGGCGAAGCCGGAATACTCCTCCGGGTCGATGCCGCAGTTGCGCAGCACCTTGGGGTGCACCATGCCGGCGCCCAGCAGCTCGATCCAGCCCTCGCCCTTGCAGGTGGGGCAGCCCTTGCCGCCGCACTTATAGCACTGGATGTCCACCTCGCAGCTGGGCTCGGTGAAGGGGAAGTGGTGGGGCCGGAACCGGGTGACGGTGTCCCGCCCGTAGATCTGCCGGATGACCTCGTTCAGGGTCCCCTTCAGGTCCGCCATGGTGATGCCCTTGTCGACGACCAGGCCCTCGATCTGGTGGAACATGGGGGAATGGGTGGCATCCACCTCGTCCTTGCGGTACACCCGCCCGGCGGAGACCATGCGGATGGGCACGCCGAAGCCCTCCATGGCCCGGATCTGCATGGGGGACGTCTGGGAACGCAGGAGGATGGAGGAGTCCTCCGTCAGGTAGAAGGTGTCCGTCCAGTCCCGGGAGGGATGATCCTCCGGGGCGTTGAGCTTGGTGAAGTTATAGTCCGCCTGCTCGATCTCCGGGCCGTCCATGACCTCGAAGCCCATGTTCAGGAACATCTCCTTCATCTCGTCCAGCACGGAATACATGGGATGCTTGTGGCCCCGGGGGGGACGCCGGCCGGGGATGGTCACGTCCACGGCCTCCGCCGTGAGCCTGGCCTCCAGGGCCTTGCGGGAGAGGATCGCGGACTGGGCCTCGATGGCCTTTTCAAGGCTCCCCCGGACGTCGTTGGCCAGCTGGCCCATGACGGGCCGCAGCTCGGCGGACAAGCCGCCCATCTGTTTCAGGACGGCGGTGAGCTCGCCCTTCTTGCCCAGGTACTTGACCCGGAGGGCCTCCAGCCCGGCGGTCTCCTGGGCCGCGCCGATGGCCTCCAGCGCGCCTTTGCGGATGGCTTCCAACTGTTCTTTCATATGGTATGACTCCTTTTCCTTGGATAGGGCGGCGATGCCGGCGGCCCTCCGAACGCGTTCTCGGACCGGCCTCCGGGCCTGCGCGGCCGGCCCCTCCCGCCCCGTCACCGGGGCGGCGCCGCAGATGAACGGCGGAGGGCCCTTGAGGGAGCGGGCCCTCCCTCGAAACGCCGGGGAAATAAAAAAGCCCTTCGTCCCAAACATTGGGACGAAAGGCATGTTCCCCTTCCGCGGTACCACCCAGATTCGCGCCCGGAGGCGCGCGCTCGAGGCCCCGGTAACGGAGGGCGGACCGGCCGTGTCTCCACGGCGGCTCCCGGGCGAACCAAACGGCGCTTCGCGGACGGGCTCTCAGCCGGCGGCCCATCCTCTCTTGGCGAGGCGTGATCGTTATTTTCCCGTTCATCGCAGATAGCGGTATCGATTATTATTTATAACACAGTGCCGGAGGAAATGCAAGGGGGAAAATCGGCGGGCCCTCCGGGGACCGGCGCCGCCGCCGGGGACCGCCTCCCACCCCTCCTCCGCGTCCCCGCCGGGAGCGGGGCGAACGAAAAAAGAGAGGCTCCCGCCTCTCTTTTATCCGTTCGGAGCTTACAGCTTCTCCTTGATCTTGGCCGCCTTGCCCACACGGCCGCGCAGATAGTACAGCTTGGCCCGGCGGACGGAACCGTTGCGGACGACCTGGATGGTGTCGATAGAGGGGGAGTGGATGGGGAACACCTTCTCCACGCCCACGCCGTAAGAGATGCGGCGGACCGTGATGGTCTCCTCGATGCCGCCGTGCTTCTTGGCGATGACGGTGCCCTCGAAGACCTGGATACGCTCACGGGAGCCTTCCTTGACCTTCACGTGCACGCGGACGGTGTCGCCGATCTGCACCTTGGGCGTCTCTTTGCCCAGCGCCTCTTTGTTCAGTTCCTTGATCAGATCCATGGGTATCTCCTCCTGTTATCATAGGCGTTCTTACCCGCTCCTTGGGCCGTTTCCCGGTCCGCGGCAGAGGACCGCCCTTTGTAGCCTGAATAGGATATCACACTCTTCCCGAGATTGCAAGGATTTTCTTCGGACCCCCCGGCAAGATCTGCCCGGATCCCCATCAGCCCATGTCCCGGTGGTCCAGCGCGGCCAGGCCGAAGCGGACCGCCCGGACGATGAGGTCCCGCTCCCCGTCGTCCCCGGCGGCGTCCCACTTCGCCCGGAGCTCCCGCAGGAACAGGCCCCGCAGGGAGTCCTCCCCCGCCCGGGCCCAGACGTCCGCCGCCACACGGGTGTGGTCCTGGACCTCCAGCGCGTAGAACCGCCCGGCCAGGGCCGTTTCCAGGGCCCTGGCGTCCGCGCCGCCCTCCCCGCTCTCGCCGGTGAGGCGGAGGCGGTAGAGATCCTCCGCCGTATCTCCCGGCAGGGCGGCCTCCGCGGCCTCTCGGGGGGACCTCCCCGTCACGTCCACGTCCAAGATCTCATACTTCCGCCGGGCGAAGGGCACGAAGGCCGCGGAGACCTCCCCGCCGTCGATGACGCCCTCGTAGAAGCCCTTCTCCCCCAGCTCGTCGAAGCCCCGCCCCTCGATGCAGCCGGGCCAGGCGCAGAGGGTGCCGCCATAGGCTCTGGGCTCCCCCCGCTTGTGGATGTGCCCCAGGGCCAGGTACGCCAGGCCGCTGGCGGCGATCTCCTCCCGCCGCAGGGGATCGTACCGCTCCCCCGCCGGATCCACCTCCCCGTGGAGCAGGCCGATGTGTACTTTGCCGTCCTTGGGCGCGGTGAAGCCCTTGAGGAAGCTGCTCCCCCGCTCCGGCCCGGTGAAGGCCGCGCCGTGGACCGTGACGCCCAGCGCGGGGACCTCGACGGCGGTCATGGCGTCCTCCCGGAAGATGTGCACGTTCTCCGGCCACTCCACCGTCAGCCAGGGACTGCCCGGACCGTACCAGTCGTGGTTCCCCGGCGCGGCGAAGACCTGGGCCTCCATCCGCCCCAGGGCCTCCGCCAGGGCCTCGCCGGTCTCCCGGTAGGGGGCGGCGCTGTCGAACAGGTCCCCCGCCAGCAGCACCAGCCGGATGCCGCGGCCGTTCACGTAGTCCGCCAGCCGGAAGGCCAGCTCCCGGCTCTCCCGCCGCCGCTCCACCGCCCGCCCAGCGGGCAGGGCCGCGAACGCGCTGTCCAGGTGGAAGTCCGCCGCATGGATGAACTTCAGCATATCAGCCCTCTGCCTGCCAGGCTTTGCACACGTCCACCCACTGCCGGAAGTTGGAGGAATACTCCTCCAGCTCCTCGCAGGTCAGCTCGATGGCGCTGTTGTCGCTGCCGGCGGCGGGGAAGACCGTCCCGAACCGCTTCAGGGACACGTCCAGATAGACCTCCGTGTCCTCCGGCAGGGCGAAGGGGCACACGCCGCCCACGTCGTGGCCGATGAGGGTATGGGCCTCCTCATGGGTCAGCATCTTGGCCTTGGTGTGGAACTGGGCCTTATATTTGCCGTTGTCGATCTTGGCGTCTCCCGCCACGACGATGATGACGGGCTTGTCCCCCACCTTGAAGCTCAGGCTCTTGGCGATGCGCGCGCCCTCCACGCCCACGGCCACCGCCGCCAGCTCCACCGTGGCGGAGGAGACCTCGAACTCCCGGATGCGGTCCTCGATGCCAAAGCCCTTGAAATACGCTCTCACTTTCTCGATAGACATGGTGATGACCCTCTTTCTGTTCTGTTCACCGGATGTCCACCCGCTCCACAGCGGTGCACAGCCCGGTCGCGCTGTCCAGGGTGAAGACGGCCCCCTGCAATTTGCAGGGCCCGTCCGGCTGCCGGTACCGGCCCGGCAGGCCGCCCAGGAAATTCTCCACCGACTGCCAGGGCTCGATGCCCAGAACGGACTCGATGGGCCCGGTCATGCCCAGGTCGGTGATATAGCCTGTCCCCTTGGGATAGACCCGCTCGTCGGCGGTGGGGACATGGGTGTGGGTCCCCCAGAGGGCCGAGATCCGCCCGTCCAGATAGTAACCCAGGGCCAGCTTCTCGCTGGTGGCCTCGGCATGGAAGTCCACCAGGGTGAGCTCCGCCTCCCCCCGCTCCAGCAGGCGGTCCGCCGTGGTGAAGGGATCGTCCGCGTTCCAGGCCAGGCCGCAGCGGCCGATCAGATCCACCACCCGCACCCGGACGCCGCCCAGGTCGAAGATCTCACAGCCGTGGCCGGGGGCCCTGCCGGAGTAGTTGGCGGGCCGGAGCAGCCAAGGCGCGTCGTCCAGGAGGCCGGAGATCTGCGGCTTCCCGAAGGCGTGGTTGCCCAGGGTCACGGCGTCGGCCCCGGCGTCCCGGATGCGCCGGGCCTGATCCCGGGTCAGCCCCACGCCGGAGGCGTTCTCCCCGTTGACCACGGTGAAGGAGGCCCCCTTCAGCTTTTGCAGCGGCCGCAGGACCTTTTCCAGGTGCCGCAGCCCAGGCTCCCCCACGACGTCGCCCACGGCGAGGATATGATACAGCATACGCGCCCTCCATCCCAAAAAGATAGTATAAGCAAATGTCCCCCGCTTTGCAAGGGGGAAAAACGGCCCGCCGGAGGATCCCGGCGGGCCTATCCTCGATCTGCCGCTGGCTCGGTCTAGCGCTGGTTCTGCTCCGCCAGCAGCTTCGTCAGCTCCTCCATGAAGCTGTCGATGTCCTTGAACTGGCGGTAAACGGAGGCGAAGCGGACGTAGGCCACCTGGTCGATGGACCGCAGGTGCTCCATGACCCGCTCGCCGATGATCTCCGTGCTGATCTCCCGCTCCATGGAGTTCTGGAGCTCCTGCTCGATATCGGCGGCGATCTTCTCCAGCTTCGCCACGGGGACGGGCCGCTTCTCACAGGCCCGGATCATGCCGCTGAGGACCTTCCCCCGGTCGAAGCTCTGGCGGCTGCCGTCTTTCTTCACCACCACCACGGGCAGGCTCTCCACCGTCTCATAGGTGGTGAACCGCCGGGAACAGGAGAGGCACTCTCTCCGGCGGCGGATGCTGTTGTTCTCGTCGGCTGGGCGGGAATCGATGACCTTGCTCTCGTTGAAACCGCAATAGGGGCATTTCATGGTGGGACCTCCTGATCTCTGCCGGTCTCCCGGCGGCCCGCGCCCGCGGACGCGGACGCTTTTCGTATTTCCTGCGTTTCGTGGAGGTGATAGCACAGGTGTGGAGTCCCGGTGTGCTATACGCGCAAAATAGGTGCGGTATCCTGCTTTGCGGGTATTATATCACGGCATTTTCAAAATAGATAGGAAAATGACAAAATATTTTAAAAATTTTTCCCTGTTTTTTCCATGCCTAAAAAACCGGCCGGTCTTGTCCGTCGAAAGCGTACACCACATAGCCCGCCGCCCCGATCTTCTGGAGGCGGGCAAAGCAGAACAGCGTGGTCAGGGGGAAGGGCTTCCTCTTGTCATAGGGCAGGGCCAGATACCGGACCTCCCCCGCCCGCCGCAGCAGGGCCCCCTGGGCCCCCTTCAGCCTCTGGCGGAGCCACGGGGCCCGGAACAGCCCCGCCGGGTCGGGGGCGGGCTCCCAGCCCTCCGGCTCCTTCACGCCCGCCGGACGGACCTCCCCCCGCAGGAGACGGCCCAGAGGGGCGGTGAGCGGTCCGGAGAAGCGGCGGCGGATGCCCCCCTGCCGTCCCTCCGGCTCCAGCACCCCCAGGCGCAGCTCCCCCCGCTCCCCCACGGCCCAGGCGCACCAGAGGCCCTCCGGCAGGGGGCAGCGGGCCGAGAACCAGGTATACAGCCCCTCCCGCTCCGTGACGAGCTCCCCCGTGGGCCTGCCGTCCATCAGCAAGGGATATTTGTCCATATCCGCCGGCCACCTCCCGTCATAAAGCTCCGCGCGCCCCGCCGCGCCGCGGGGACAAGGGGCCTCCCGGCGCATCATCCCCCGCCGCCCGGAGGGGCAGGGGAAGGCGCGTCCCGGTCCCCGCCATGCCCGCGGCAGAGAAGACCCGCTTACGCGATCTTATGCGCAAGCGGGTCCCGTTATGTATCGTCAGACGATGGTATAGCTCCCCCGCGCCAGGACCTTGGTGGTGCCCGCTCCGGCGCGGACGCCCCGGCCCTCGATGGTCATCATGTACAGGTGGTTCTGGACCAGCGCGCCGCCGCCCGCCAGCGTGGTCCCGGCGGTCTCGTCGATCAGGCCCGGGGACGAGGGGGAGACGCAGACGGCGCTGCCCACCCGGAGCATCACCTCGCAGCCGATGTCCCCCGTGAGGGTCTGGCCCTCGGAGAGCGTCACCACCACGAAGGAGGCGGAGGCGCCGGATCCCCCGCCGCCGGGGAGGGCCTGTCCCGTCCGGTCGGCGATCTTCTGGTCCACCCGCCGCATGATCTCGTCGAAGAACGTGTCGTTCAGGTAGCTCAGCGTCACCAGGGGGTCGCCGGCGGAGCCGGCCTCCGCCGCCAGGGACACGCCGGTCATCAAGACGGCGCTCAGCACCACCAGCACCACCGCACGCAGCAGCCATCTGTCTTTTTTCATATGTACCTCCTCTGTACGCCTCCCGGCGGAGGGCCTCTCCGCCGGGAGGATCCATGCTCAAACCAACTGGTCGTGGGGCAGTCCGAAGCTGACCGCGATCGCCGTGTCCACCTTCGTCATCACATTTTCCTCCACATGGCCCATGCGCTCGCGCAGCCGCTTCTTGTCCAGGGTCCGCACCTGCTCCAGCAGGACGACGGAATCCCGGCTCAGGCCGCAGCTCTGGTCCACGGGGAGGTCGATATGTGTGGGCAGCCGGGTCTTCCCGGTCTGGGAAGTGATGGCTGCCGCGATCACGGTGGGACTGTAGCGGTTCCCGGTATCGTTCTGAATGATCAGGACCGGCCGGACGCCGCCTTGCTCGCTGCCCACCACCGGGGAGAGATCGGCATAGTAAATATCGCCACGCTTGACACTCGTATCCACAAAGTTCACACTCCGCCGAAAGAAGTACCCG